>PKTY01000163.1 GCA_002869725.1 Desulfuromonas sp.
CTACCTCGACAACTATGCCCTTGAGCGTCCCCAGGTCTTCAGTTTTCTCATCCTGGGGATTTTGCTGATCCTCTACCGTGGTGAGCGGCAGGACCTGAGCGGCGGCCGACGTCACCCCGGCCGCATTGTCGCCTGTTTCATCCTGATGACCGCTTGGAGCAACCTGCACCCCGGCTTCGTCCTCGGCCAGGCGGTGCTGGCAACCATCGTTTTTGCCGAAGGGATCATCTTCCTGCAAAGTCGTCAAAAAGACCGTTTTTGGCGATTTATATTGTTTGCCGCTGCAGGCCTTCTCGGGACTCAGCTAACACCGATTCGTCTTGGTGTGAACGAGTACCTCTCCTTGGTCGGCCTGCGCGAAAAGAGTTCAGGAGCAATCTACAGCCTCCACAATTACGAGTACTACTCGGTGTTCAAGTGGCTATTTGAACACCACCAATATGTGATGCTGATCCCGATCGCTATCAGCATACTGGCTCTGATTCCCGTGAAACAGGCCTATACCAAGAAAAGTTACGCTGAGCTGATTCTGCTGGCTGTTTTCTGGATCTTTGCCTACCGACACATCCGCTATCTGCCTGTGGCCATGACCTTCAGCCTGTTGTTCATCGCCTGGAACCTGACCCAAGTCACTTGGTCCAAGTATCTGGCAATCCCACTGATGATCGCCCTGTGCACCACCCTCTGGCTGCGAACGTCCAACGAGTTGATCTACCTGAAAATCGGGCGTACCGTGCAGCTCAATGAGTCATTTTCCTATCCCACAGAGGCGGTTGAGTTTCTTAAGAAGCGCAACTACCAGGGGCGACTGTTCAACACCTACAACTGGGGGAGCTACCTGATCTGGCGCCTTGGCCCCGAGGTTCAAGTGGCCACCGACAGCCGGGTAATAAACGAGGAGAGCTACCTGGAAATGAAGGAGTGCGTCACCCTGCAGCCGGGACCGTCAGGCCGGCCGTTGTGGAAAGACGTCATGGACAAGTACCGGATTAACGCCGCGTTGATACCGGTGATGAACGGGCCGCGACCTTCGCAACTGGCCGGCTTCTTCGCCGCCGACCGCGACTGGGTCATGGTCCACCGCGACCGGCTCGCCGCTGTCTTCTTCCGCCGGCAACCGATACCGTAGGGGACCCGTTTCGATTGGGTCAACATTGCCGAATGCAAATCCGCCGTCACCAGACGGATCAACGATTCAACGCATCAACAAGGTCTCAAACCCATGCCCACAAAATCTGCCCCACCCGCCGTCATCCACAACCTCCTCGCCCTGTTCCGCCAGGGCCGCTTCGCCGAGGTCGTCGACGGCGCACGTCGACTGACCGAATCCGAGCCGGCCAACGGCATGGCCTGGAAAATTCTGGGTTCGGCCCTCAGGCAGCAGGGTCAGCCCGACGCGGCCCTCGATGCCCTGCGCCGGGCCGCGCAGTGTGCGCCGAATGATGCCGAGATCCCCTACAACCTCGCGCTGATCTTCAAGGAGCTTGGCCAGCTGGAGACGGCTGCGGACGCTTGCCGCGATGCCCTGGGAATCCAGCCTGGCTTTGTCGAAGCCTGGAACAACCTCGGCACCACCCAGCGCGCCCTCGGCCAGTACGATGCTGCCGTTGAGAGTCTGTCCCAAGCCGTCCGGCTTCGCCCGAACTTCCTGCTTGCCCGCAACAACCTGGGCGGTGCCCTGCACAATGCCGGCCGCCTCGATGAGGCCGCCGCCTGCTACCGTCAACTGCTCAAGCTCAAGCCCGACTTCACCGAGGCCCATCACAATCTCGGCATCGTCCTGCGCGACCTGAAGCGTTTCGACGAAGCTCTGCGCTGCTTCCAGCGCGCCCTCAAACTCAACCCTGCCTATGCCGAAGCCGAACACAACCTGGTGATCACTCTGGAGCAGGGACTCAGCCGTTCCGAGCAGGCGGTGGAGCACTACCGGAAGGCCCTCGAACTCAAGCCGCAGTTCCCGGAAGCCCTCAACAACCTCGGCACCTCACTGCAAAACCTAGGACGCATCGAAGAAGCGATCGACTGCTATCGTCGCGCCCTTGAGATCAGGCCCTTCTACCCCGAAGCGAGCCGAAACCTGAGCCTGCTGCACACCTTCTCCGAGGGGGATCCTCTGCTGACCGGCATGGCCCGGCAGCTTGCCAGCTGCTCGGCCAACGGTGATGATCGGATCCAGCTCGATTTTGCCCTGGCCAAGGCTTACGAAGACACCGGCGCCCTTGAAGACTGCATGGAGCGACTTAACGAGGGAAACCGGCTACGCAAGAAGCAGCTCGGCTACGACACCGCAAGCGACCAGCAGCTGTTTCGCCGGATCAAAGAGCTGTTCACAACGCCACCCACGCCGATTGACCTCACAACGGCGGCCCCTGTCAGGGTCAAGCCGGTCTTCATCCTCGGACTCCCCCGCTCCGGCACCACCCTGGTCGAACAGA
>PKTY01000319.1 GCA_002869725.1 Desulfuromonas sp.
AGATTCAACTCCTTCTGGTCAGGCAACGCGTGAACAAATTTTTGGAACTGCAGGCGATGATTCATCTTCAGGTGTTGGAGCTATACAACATAACACAAGTTTCAGTGCCTCCGTAGGGCAATGGACCAAAGTCCTACATGTTGATTTTGAAGTTTTTGAGACTCTTTCCTCAGTCGAATTACTTATCGATCCGCAGGTTTTCGACGCTGTAAATGGCATTCCTGGCTTTTCGGTTGACGCGACAAACTTCACCTGGAACGGTTCGACCAAAACCCTCTCTCTTATTGATACATCAACAGTTGCAGATCTACTCGCAGATGGTCTCGATGTAATAATTCATTACGATATTGCGCAATCGGGCGAACTTGATTTTTTTGTTAATGTTGATGCGTCAGGAACGTATACAGATTCTGGCGGGGCAACGATCGATTATTCGATGGCGACCCAGACCCTTTATTTCTCTTGGCGCGATGCTGTTTCTACCGAAGACTTTAATGTCATTCAGAGCGGGCAACAGGTGATGATTCTGCCGCGTGAAGGTTTGGGTGCCGATTTTTATGGGTTGGATGGTTCCGATGAAATTCATGCCGGCGCAGGCGATGATACGGTCTATGGTGATCAGTATTTTGATGGGTCATCGTGGGTTGCGGTTGTTGGAGGTGCTGATGAAATCCACGGAGGAGAGGGGAGCGATACCCTTTATGGCGGCGATAGCATGGACACCCTTTTTGGTGATACCGGTGATGATACGATCTACGGGGACGATGACCCTGCTATAGATCCTGTTATGGCAAACGGCGGGGCTGACACGATCGATGGCGGTACCGGGAATGACTTGCTTTATGGTGGGGTCGGTGGTGATACGATTTACGGTGGGGGAGACAATGACACTATTATTGGTGGAACCGGCGCTGATATAATTTATGGTGGATATGCTGGCTCTGATGCAGGGATAGATACTGTCAGTTATTCGAATGACACCTCTGCCGGGATCAGCGCTTGGCTGGATGGAATTACTGCCGGTGTGGGGGGCGAAGCCGCTGGCGATATCTTGAGTGGTATCGAAAACCTGATCGGTGGAAGTGGTGATGATTCCTTTTACGGGAGTGCCAGCGATAATGAACTCTCCGGTGGTGGCGGTGATGATACCTTCTTTGGCAGCGGTGGCAGCGATATATTCTATGGCGGAGATTCTACCGCTGACTCCGGCATCGATACGGTCAGTTATGCTAACTCAAGCATAACCGATGGTGGTGTTGATGCCTCATTGATCGCTGGCGGCTCCAGTGGCCTTTCTGCAGGAGATTCCTACCATGGCATCGAAAACCTGATTGGTACTGATTTTGTCGACACTCTGGAAGGGGATAGTAGTGACAATGTTCTCACCGGTGGAAGCGGTGGTGATATGTTATCTGGTGGTGCCGGGAGTGATACGGCCAGTTATGCAAACGCAGGTGCAGGAGTCACCGCGGTCCTCGATTCGAACTTCTGGGATCTTCAAACGGGAGATGCCGAGGGAGATCAGTTCAACAGTATTGAGAACCTGACGGGTTCGATTCATGACGATGTGCTGTATGGCGATAGTAAGAATAATATTCTTGCTGGTGGTGATGGTGCTGATAAGTTGTACGGGCTCGATGGTAATGACACTTTGGTTGTCAACCAAGGTGAAGATATTGTTGTGAACGGCGGGGCAGGGACAGATACCGTTGAATTGCATGGCCTGGATACAAGTTCTTATGATTTAACTCCGATGGCCGATACGGTCGATTCGGTCGAGATTCTCGATATCGCAGATGGGACCGATACACCGATTACTCTCAACGCGGATGATATCTTGAATATGCTCGATGGGGGGGGCGGCCTCTTGACAATTCAGGCCGATAGCGGAGATTCACTGACGATAACGTTTGATTATAGTGCTGGCGGTGATCATCTCGACACCCCAATCGTTCAAGGCGTCAGCGATACATATTCAATCCTGGACGGGGCTGAGAATGTCGTTGCCCAAGTTCAGTGGGATGTTATTACTTAAATTGGAATCGACAGATCTTTTTATTAAGTACCTATCCTTAAACGAACTTAACTTGTCATTCTGAGATTCCTTAATGACCGAAACATCCCAACCGATTCCGCTGCAAAAACCGTCCAAGAAGTTGGACGGTGAAGCGGTGTTGGCTGCTGCCACTGGACTTTCCGGCCCCGATCAATTCATTGCGGCTCCTTTGCTCAAAGGCTTACGCCGGTTGGTCGCTTCAAGTGATTGGGCGTCGGAGATGGAGCTGATTGAGCGGTTAACCCTCCCGGCGCAACACTTTTCCGGTACCTTACACGAACTGTTCGAACTTCCCGGTGACCTGATCCTGTTGAAGGACGGCGATGGCATCTTCAACCTGCTTTGTCTCATCGAGCAGCGCTGGCTCTACCTCGGTG
>PKTY01000245.1 GCA_002869725.1 Desulfuromonas sp.
GCTGTTGTCGAGTCGAAGCATCGTGACAAAGGTCGCGCATTCGCTGACATGGACGACACCTCCGAAGCGATCGCCGGTCACATCATGGAATTCTTCTCCCATGAGATCAAAATGGGTCGCCTGCCTGAGAACCTGCTGCCGCTGCAGTCGGGCGTCGGTTCCATCGCCAACGCCGTTGTCGGCGGTCTGGCCAAAGGACCCTTCTCCAACCTGTCAGTTTTCACCGAGGTTCTGCAGGACACCATGCTCGACTTCTTCGACGGTGGCAACCTGAACTACGCTTCGGCCTGTTCGCTGTCCCTGTCGGAAGATCCGGGCTTCCCGCGTTTCTTCGAGAACTGGGAGAAATACTTCGACAAGATCGTTCTGCGTCCCCTGTCGATCTCCAACGCACCTGAGCCGATCCGTCGTCTCGGATGTATCGCCATGAACACCCCGGTCGAGTTTGACATCTACGCTCACGCCAACTCCACGTTGGTCGGCGGCACCCGGATGATCAACGGCCTCGGCGGTTCCGGCGACTACCTGCGTAACGGTTACATCAAGATGATGCACAGCCCGTCGGTTCGCCCGAGCAAAACCGATCCGTTGGGCATCACCTGCGTTGTGCCGAAAGCTCCGCACATTGACCACACCGAGCATGACCTCGACGTTCTGGTTACCGAGCAGGGTCTGGCCGACCTCCGCGGTGTCGCACCGAAAGAGCGTGCCAAGTTGATCATCGAGAAGTGTGCTCACCCTGAGTACAAGCCGATCCTGACCGACTACTTCGAAATGGCTGCCAAGGATTGCCTCGAGCGTGGCGTTGGTCACGAGCCTCAGCTGTTCGATCGTGCCTTCAAGATGCAGCAGAACCTTGCTGAGAACGGCACCATGCGCGTCAAGAACTGGGACATCAAGATTGACCTCTGCGAATAAGCAGAATAGATTGTCTGCACATCAAAAGCCCCTCCGTTTCCGGAGGGGCTGTTTTTTGCTCAGATGGGACAAATAACCCGCAAACAACTGCATCAAAATATTCCGCCAGAAATTCTTCCTTTCCCTCTTATTTTCCCCATAGCTTTTTCCTTCATTTACACATGAGGCAAACAGGTATAACTTGGCATAACTTCTGCATTTTTCATGTGCGTTTTGCTTGAACCAAACTGCGCCATTTTATCTTGACATGGCAAAATTGACAGGAGGCCTAACCGCGGGGACAAAATTGATCTAACCAACAACGTTGACTTCTCCGACAAGAGCAAAACCGGAGCAATCCGATGACGCAGAGCCAAGGTCCCGAAGATATTAGTTTTTTTTCGTGAGGCCTGGCCGCCGAAGAGAAGGTGTTGACCAGACGACAGCCGTGATTAAAAACGCTGGCAAAGGTAGCGCCGCATTTCGGCTTCACGAAGGACGGTGCTATTTTTTTGCCAACATGGTGACCATAATTGGCCAAGGGAGTCGTGCGCCCTGACAAATTATGGCGTTTTGACATCACCCTTTAGGGTGATGTCACGGGATCGCAACGAACCACGTGCTATGAAATTTTTGTTTTCACAGATTTCAACGATTATTTTTAACTGCCTTTTGGCCCGGGTGAGATTGTTTTCTTACCTGTTTCTGATCGCACTTTTGTCGCTGGTGGTCATTCCTTCACAGGCCTGGGCCCGGCCAACCGAAAGCCAGTGGCTTGAGTTGGTGAAAGATGAGGCTCCCATTCAGGACAGCGAAACCGACAAAAAAGGTCCCCTGGGCATCGTGCCGGACGACGGGACTCACGCTGCTGCTTACATCTACAACGACGGCGCCTACCTTTATTACCGCATCCGACTCGATGATGACCCGATGACCCCCCAAGGGACTGAGCTCTCTTCCTTCGTCTGGGGCTTTGAAATCGATACCGACCAGAATGCTGCTGATTACGAGTGGCTGATCATGTGCGACGGTATCTCTACACCTCAAGTCATCTCCTTGCGTGAGAACACCGACAAAACCAGCATCGGCGATCCATCCGACAAGGCAGAGTACATTGCGGCAGAATATCCGATCAACGGCAACTATCAACTTTCCCTGGCGGACACTTCAATCAACGGTAGCCAGGATTATTTCCTCGACTTTCGTTTGCCCTACTCTATTTTCAAAGCAGAAACTGGCATAACTGATGATACCCTGATCCGCTATTTTGTCGGCAGTTCCACCTCAACCAACAACCTGTCTGCCGCCGGCGCCGATTTGGTCGCTGGCTCTAGCCTGTACGAGATGGCCTCCGACTACATCTCCCCGTTTGGAACCCTGCCCTCCGATCTGACTTTCTACGACGGCAGCGTTGCCTACACCGAGGATTTGGCCGGCACCGGCGACATGAACCTGGCGGCCCCCGGCGACACTCTCTTTATCCGTGTCGATGATCTCGATCTCGACAACGACACCAACCCGCTCAGGAC
>PKTY01000368.1 GCA_002869725.1 Desulfuromonas sp.
ACAGAGGAGAAGTAGCCTTCGGTACTATCGACACCTTCATGGTCTGGCGCCTCAGCGGTGGCAAGGCCCACGTCACCGATGTCTCCAACGCCTCACGCACCCTGATGATGAATCTCGAGACCCTCGACTGGGACAAGGAACTGCTCGATCACCTCGACGTACCGGCCGAAATCCTGCCCGACATACGTCCCTCGTCGGAGGTCTACGCCGAAACCGCCGGACTCGACTTCCTGCCGGACGGCATCCCGATTGCCGGCATGGCCGGAGACCAACAGGCGGCCCTGTTCGGCCAGGCCTGCTTCGACAGCGGTGAGGGGAAGTGTACCTACGGCACCGGCGCCTTCCTGCTGGTCAACACCGGAACCGCCCCAGTACCGAGCCGCAACGGCCTGCTCACCACCGTCGCCTGGCAGCTCGGCGAGCAGACCCACTACGCCCTCGAGGGGAGCGCCTTTATCGCCGGCGCGGCGGTGCAGTGGCTGCGTGACGGCCTCGGTATCATCAAGAGCTCGTCCGAGATCGAGCAGTTGGCAGCCTCGGTTCCCGACAGCGGCGGCGTCGTCTTCGTCCCGGCCCTGACCGGGCTCGGGGCACCGCACTGGAATGCCGAAGCACGCGGCGTCATCGCCGGGCTGACCCGGGGCACGACCGCCGCTCACTTGGCCCGGGCAACACTTGAGGGGATCGCCCTGCAGATCCATGATCTGGTCGCGGCAATGAACGAGGACCGGGGCGCCGCACTGCACACCTTCAAAGTCGACGGCGGCGCCGCCGCCAACAACCTGCTGATGCAGATGCAGTCCGACCTGCGCACCGTCCCGGTGGTACGCCCACGTTCGGTCGAAACCACCGCCCTCGGAGCGGCGATGCTGGCCGGACTGGCGGTCGGGTTCTGGAAAGGATTGGAGGAAATCCGCGAGGCCTGGAGCATGGACCGGCGATTCACTCCACAGCTTGATGAGAGGCGGAAGCAGGAGATGCTGCGAAAGTGGCGGGATGTAATTAACAAAACCTGAATACAATTATTGCATTTCAGTCAAAAGAAAGGGCCGGTCGACTGACCGACCCTTTTGGGTATTGAAGCCTTTATTTAGGATCGTCGCTATTAATTTATAACAGTGAATAGACATCACTCTGCAATTTCAGACAACAAAGAATTTTCCACAAAGAATTTAGATGCAACGGGCGTAAGATGACCATAATCCCATGAAGAAATTCCCGTCTTTTTATCATCTCCAAGATAAGTCACACATCCATTAGAATCACATAGACTGGCAATTATACTAACATATCGTATCGTTTCGCTTTGTGGGAAATTTTCTTTGATGTATCTATCTATGGCAAGGTTGACTTCGTCCAAACCCACCGTTGTTTTTCTCCTTGGATCATTCCATAAATGGGATGCAATTATGTCGGGCAAATGCGAAGTCCACTTCGGAGTTGGGCCGGTAAAAACAACCTTTTTCACTCCAACCGATCTTAGACTTTCACCAATCTCTAACATATCTCCAATTTTATGCCTTGCATTTTGTCCGACAATAACAACATCTGGCTTGACATCCTTAATTACTTTATACGCAAACCAATTAGAATACTCCTGATAATTACTTCTATTTTCCCGAGCGTTCAGTTTCGGATAAGTAGCTGAAGTTGTTACTTGGAGAATCTGCCAATCAGCTGGCAATGAACTTTGTAGACCTGGATACAACTGCTGCGCGTGACTATCCCCCCAAAGAAATACTGAATAGGGCATGGTATCATCCCTGACAAAACACTTATCGGCAATTGAGTCGAGAGGCACAAATGTCACCTTGCCATCTCTATACTTTTGTATATCGAAGAAATCACATTGATAACGAAACTTGCCCCAAATCCCTTCTTTCTCAAAATACTTCATTTCCGGAATAGAATTATCGAAGTAATTCAAAAACTCCAATTTATCGGCTTCTATTTGCCTTGCATAACCAATAGCATAATTCCCAGCCAGCCCTATTGAAGCGAAACCAATCGAACCAGCAACGGAAAAAATCAATAAATTCTTCTTAGAAACGAGCTTCTTATCCCTAAAGGGTTTTTCTACAAACCTCCAGCTAACATATGCGAGCAGCATAGAAAACATCGACAAAGCGAATAAGAGAGTAGTGCCCTCTTGAATACTTCTGTGCCGAGCGAAAACAAAGAGAGGCTGATGCCACAGGTAGGCACTGTAACTCAAAAGTCCGATACCGACCATCGGCTTGATCCCGAGGAAACGACCGACCACCGTTTCCGATGTTGCAAATATGATTATTAAACCCGTTCCAACAGTCGGTATCAGAGCATATAAACTCGGAAAAGGAGTAAACTCATTAAACGCAAAAACTGAGTAACCAATCAGAGCTAGCCCGATGAATCCAAAAACTTCGCTTGTCTTTTTTCGTGACC
>PKTY01000134.1 GCA_002869725.1 Desulfuromonas sp.
AGAGACAATGGTTGACAAGGTGGAAAGCTTCGGACATTCGCTGATCCAGCACGGCCATCTCAACGATCGTGTTTATTTGATGAAACTTGCGGATGAGGAACCGCCAGAGATTGTCCCCGACCTGATCGATTTTGCAAAACGAAAGGGTTACGGAAAAATCTTCGCGAAGATTAAAAGATCCCGCCAGCAGCCTTTTGTGGCGACTGGTTTTGCTCAGGAAGGTCAAATCCCCCGGTTTTATTCAGGGAAGAAAGATGCGGTGTTTCTGGGGCTTTACCTGGACCCGTCTCGTCAGCAGGAAGCAAAGCCTGGGCTGGTCAGAGAAGTCCTGACTCTTGCCGAACAGAAAGCGCAGACCGAAGAACACGTTCCTCTGCCTTCGGGGCTGACCTGCCGCATTGCCAAGCCCGGCGATACAGAAGAAATGGCCGGTGTTTACCGCCAGGTTTTTGCTTCATACCCCTTTCCCATTGATGATCCTGCCTATCTGTGCCGGACCATGGCGGATAACCTGATCTATTTCGGCGCATGGCAAGGGGACCGCTTGATTGCTCTCTCTTCCACGGAAATGGACCGGACAAACAGTAATGCCGAAATGACAGACTTCGCAACTCTCCCCGAATGTCGAGGCCAAGGGATTGCCCAGCATCTCCTGCAGGAGATGGAAGCTGAGATGATCAGGCAGAAGATCCAGACCCTCTACACCATTGCGCGGGCCTATTCGCATGGCATGAACCTCACGTTCTCCAAAAATGGATACCAGTTCAGTGGCACACTGACCAGTAACACCAATATTTTCGGCAGCCTTGAAAGCATGAATATCTGGTACAAGAACCTGTCTTGATGTTTTCGTAGAAGTCGACTCTTTTCCTCTCCCTCCCCCCCCTTCTCCCGAAAAGTGGAGAGGGGGCTTCAGTCTCCAGATTCCCACCATTCCTCAGATGCTCATTCCGCGCCATGGCATGTAGCTGAGAGCCTCCAAAAATTCATAACATTTAATTATTTTTAGCTAAGCATGGTACTAAGATTGCAGACGTTTAATTTAATAATTTTAGTTTAAAAAGATTATTAAATCTGTATTAAGATTAAAACTAGTTAAATTTGCGAGATTAATCGGTCTATCTGCGTTGCTGCAGGAGGTGTCACGATGAAACGATCTTTCGCCCTGTATGGTCTGATCACGGTATTTGTACTTATTAATGTCGTCATTTGGCCAAGCTGCGTCATCGCAGCCCCGAGTTTTACGTCGTTGGGACGTATCATGGTCGATGGACTCAGAACGCCTGGCGCGATGGATATCGACGGTGCCGGCAATCTCTACGTCGTCAATTCGCGAGGCGGGGAGGTGTTCAAGCTCGACTGTTACGGAAATCTCAAGGGGGTCTTTGATCTGGGAGGAACAGGTGGCGGTCTGGCTGTAAACGATGACGGTACCATCCTGTACGTTGCACGGCAGCACGATGTAGTGATGGCTGATGCCCAGTCAGGTACGGTCCTTGGCCTGTTCACAGGTGGAGCGATGGCCGCAGGGGTCGAGTTTTCAGGTGTAGGTGCCCTTGATGTCGATGCTTTTGGAAACGTCTTTGCCGCTGACAATATCATGATGCTGGTGAAAGTTTACTCAGCATCAGGAAATTTTATTAATCAGTTTGGTGGCAATGGTAAAGCTGCCGGTCAGTTCATGCGAATTGGCGGGATGGCCATTGATCCTTCAGGGCGGGTGGTGGTGGCCGACTCCTCGTCACCAACGACCGACAACGGTAAGATTCATGTCTTTACCTTGAACTCTGATCTGAGCGTCGCCAGTGTGGTGGCCTACGCCAACACCAGTTCGGTTAACTTTGGAACCCCCCCGATGGTGTCTCCGCGGGGGCTTTCTTTTGACGGCCAGGGGCGAGGATATTTCCTGGAATTTTTCCGCACCTCGATTCGGGTGACCGATGCCAACTTCAGGTACGTTGGAACCAGTTCCACCTCAGTTCCCATCGGTTATCAGGTTGGTCAACTGGCCAATATTATCGACTCGGCTTACGACACCGTCAACAACCGCCTGTTTGTGAGCTGTGACACCCTGCGCATCGAAGTGTTCGGCATTGATGGCGGCCAGAACCCCGATCCCCCGGTTTCCAACCAGGCTCCGGGAAGCGCAACCCCCGTATCCCCCATCAATAGCACGCTGATCGCCAGTGCGACCCCCGATTTGGTCTTTACCAATGCCGAAGATCCCGATGGCGACGACCTGACCTACCAGGTGGTTGTCAAGCAGGGCGATACAGTGGCGTTCGAGACGACAGTGGCCGGCAGTGACAGTGGAGAGACTACGGTGGCGGTGACTTCCGCCCTGGCCGAGAACGAGAGCTTTACCTGGACCGTGCAGGCCTTTGATGCCGAACTGAGCTCGGATGTCAGTGATGCGGCAGC
>PKTY01000304.1 GCA_002869725.1 Desulfuromonas sp.
GAACAGTTCTGAAATTTTCCGGCGCATCGACACCGAAGAACGCTCCGAACCGTAGATAATCTTCTTGATCGCGATCTTGTCGGCGATACCGCGCTTGTGGATCTCTTCCGCCATCAGCAGGGCCATCGAAGCGGTCGAACAGAACACCGTCGATTGGAAATCGAGCAGAAACTGAATCTGCATGTCGATGTTGCCCCGTCCGACCGGCACCGCCATGGCACCCAGCTTCTCGCAGCCCAGCTGGAAACCTGCGCCGGCGGTCCAGACGCCATAGCCGACCGCGACCTGTACCCGGTCGAGCGGCGTCACGCCGGCCATCTGGTAGCAGCGCGCGAAGAAATCGGTCCAGTCATCCAGATCTTTCTGGGTGTAACTCAGCACTTTGCGCTTGCCGGTGGTTCCGGAGGAAGCATGAATCCGGGCGACCTGTTCAAACGGCACCGAGCGCAGCGGAAAGGGATACCCTTCGCGCAAGTCGTCGGCCGAGGTAAACGGCAGTTTCTGCAGGTCGTCAAGTGACGTGATGCTCGCGGGGGTGATGCCGGCGGCCTCGAAGCGCTGGCGATAGAAGCTGGAGCCCTCCCAGACATGACGCATGGTCCATTGCAGACCTTTGAGCTGGTGCGCCTTGAGTTCTTCTTCACTCTGGAAGGACGGCATGAAATTCTGTTCCTGCATGGCGGGTTTCTCCAGACGAATGTTAGTCAACCCAGCTGCGCCAAGGCGACTGGCAGCCGGGTTGTTGTGACTGGCTGAGCCAAGGAAAGCGGCGCGCAAGGCCGGGTCGTTGAGTAGATCGCTGCTCTGCCCCTGCTCGATAATCTTGCCGTTGGCCAGCAGATAAGCATGATCGGAAGCGGACAACGCCCGGGCAGCATTCTGCTCCACCAGCAGAATGGTTGTTCCCGCCCTGGCCAGCTGTTGAATAATGGCAAAAATCTCATCGGTAATCAGCGGAGCGAGACCAAGGCTCGGTTCATCCAGCAGCAGCAGGCGCGGCTTGGCCATCAGCGCCCGCCCCATAGCCAGCATTTGTTGCTCACCGCCCGACAGTGTCCCAGCCAGCTGCTGGCTGCGCTCACGCAATTTCTGAAAACGCTCGAAGACCTCTTCGATCCGCGCCGTCTCATCCTGCCGAGAGAGGCGTAGCGGGATACCGCCGAGTCGCAGATTTTCCAGCACCGACAGGTGACCGAAGACCTCACGCCCTTCGGGCGACAACGACAGGCCGGCCCGCACCATCCGCGCCGGGGCACGACCGGTCACCTCTTTTCCTTCAAGGAGGATCCGGCCGCCCGTCGGCCTGACCAGGCCCATAACATTTTTCAGCAAGGTGCTCTTGCCGGCGCCGTTGGCACCGACCAGCGCCACAGTCTCCCCCGTTGCCACCTCGAGATCGACGCCGAATAGAGCCTGGGCGGCCCCGTAATGGGCTGTGAGTCCTTCCATTTTCAGCATCAGGCGATGGCCTCCATCCGTCCCAGGTAGGCTTCAAGCACCAGGGGGTTGCGAGAGACTTCGGCAGGCGTACCGATGGCAATGCAGCGACCACTGTCGAGGACCACCACTTGGTCGGCGATCTCCATAACCAGCTCCATGTCATGCTCCACCAGCAGCAGTGTCTGACCACTGCGCCGCAGCCGCTTGAGCTGTTCACCGACAGCAACAGTCTCTTCGGCGTTAAGACCAGCCACCGGTTCATCGAGCAGGATTAGTTCGGGACGACCGACGGTCGCGCGCGCCAGCTCCACCCGCTTCTTGTCACCGTAGGCAAGAATGCCGGCCGGCCAGCTGGCCTTGTCTGCCAAGCCATAATGGTCGAGAGCCTCCAAGGCCCGCAGTTTGAGCTGTCGCTCTCGGTGGCGCAGGTAGGGTAGCCGCAGCATCGCCATCAGCATTGAATCGCCCCCCTCGCAGGTCAAACCGGTCAACACGTTGTCGAGCACCGATAGCCGCGGGAACAGCTTCAGGTTCTGGAAGGTGCGGGCAATGCCGCACCGGGCGATCTCATGGGCTGGCCGGCCCACCAGTTCATCATCCAAAAATCGGACCGAACCGCTGGTCGCAGTCAAGACACCAGTAATGCAATTGATCATGGTGCTCTTGCCGGCACCGTTCGGACCGATCAGTGCGGTGATCTGCGCTCGCGGCACCATGAAGCTGACGTCAGCAAGCGCCGGCAGGCCACCAAACTGTTTGCACAAGGCCTCAAGCTGCAGCATCTTTACGCCTCCGCAGCGCCAGGCGAACCCGCACTGTCTCGACCAGGCCGGTGATCAACCCCTGGGGCAGGAACATCAGCACCAGAATCAGGATGCCCCCATGCACAAAATCCTTGTAGGTTTCAAAGATATCAACCCACTCCGGCAGCATGGTGATCAGACCCGCCCCCACCAGAGAGCCCCAGATCGACCCCATA
>PKTY01000210.1 GCA_002869725.1 Desulfuromonas sp.
GGGTCGTGGCAAGGCACGCGTTATCCTTCAACCGTCGGACCTGGTTGATTTTCAGAAGGGAGAGATTTTGGTGTGCGATGCAGTTGACCCGAACATGACATTTGTCGTACCTCTCGCCTCCGGCATTATTGAACGACGTGGAGGAATGCTGATTCATGGCGCCATCATTGCCCGCGAGTACGGCCTCCCCTGTGTCACCGGCGTTCCTGAAGCGACACTCCTCATCAACACCGGTGACATCGTCACGGTCGACGGCTATCTCGGGCTGGTCACCTTGGCAAAGGGACCAAGCAACTAAAACACCTTGGGCTGAAGAGCATTGAAGCTGCCTGACCCGGTTCTAACCTGAAACCCGTCAACTCTACCCCGTCACAGAAATACTAGAGCGGAGAACATGTCATGAATGATTTTCGTTTTACTATGACCTACTCGGTGAGGGTCTATGATGTCAACTACGGTGGACACGTTGCCAACTCTGCGGTCCTCAACTACTTCCAGGATGCACGACTTGCCTACCTCACGAGTCTCGGCGGCTTTTCAGAGATGGATATCGGAGGAGGGTGCGGGCTGATTCTGCCTGAGGCTCATGTCAAATACCTTGCGGAAATGTTTCTCGGAGACGAACTGATGATAGGGGTGAAGGTAAACGAACTGGGACGCTCGTCGTTTCGTATGGCCTACCGCATTGAAAGGGACGGTAAGGGGACGGCCGAAGGAGAGACCACCCTCGTCTGCTTCGATTACCAGTCACGCAAACCGAGAAGGCTTGCGGCAGAGTTTCAAAACAAAGTACGGGAATTTGAGGGGCTGTAGCGAACCTTCGTCATCGCCGCAGAAGATGGAGGCGAAAGTGGGCGCTCATAAACTCCTGGAATTCATCGACCTCCTCGAAAGCCAGCTTGAGACGCCCCTTCTCCATATGATTGAGCCTGGCGAGGGTGATGTAATTGTCTGGGGTTCGCCCGGTCCGGATCGCTTCCACCTGGCAGCGTAACCGCAGAAACACCAGGAAGTTGTAGCTCGCCTCGAGGTCGTCGGCGAAACTCTGGTTGACCACTTTTGCTGCGACCAATGACTGCAAGCGCTCCCGCGTTCCTCCGTGCATAATGCCCGATTCCAGAGCCAACGCCTTGATACCTTCGGTGATCGTAAAAATCCCGGCTTTCTTGATGTCGAGCTGTCCCCTATGTTCTTCGCTGCGCTCGACCTTGATCCTGCCGAACAGTCCGACAGGAGTGCGAAAGCGGACCGCATTGGCGGCCGAGTGGACCAGAAAAGCCTTCTCACGGGCAAAATACGCCGCCAGGACACCCTTTATCTCTTTTTCAAAACTCGCGTCCCCATAGATGGTCCGCAGGTCGAAGAACATACTGCCGGTCAGAATATTCTCGGGGGTTGGGCTACTCAACCAGGCCTGCAGAGTCTCTTCCCACTCAGCAAGGCTGCGCCTCCAGGGAGCATTCATCGCCATGATCCCCCCTGGGCAGGGAGGCACTCCGATTTCGATCAGATTGTCAATCAGCACCCTTGAAAAAGCTTCGATGCGCTCTATCTGGGTTTGACTGAGATCGTCTCCATAGATGATCGCATTGTCCTGGTCGGTGGTTAAAGTCTGCTCCCGCCTCCCCTCACTGCCGAGCACGATCAGCGCGAACCGATCGGACAGGTCGGAAAACTGACTGGCGCGCAACAGGGTTATCAAGCGCATCAGCAACTGGTCGTTGAGATGGGCAATCATGGTCACCAGGTCGCGAGTCGCGACTCCGGTGCCAACCAGGTGCAGCACCAGAGCCTGAATTTCCTTGTGTAGCGCTTTCAGTTCGTTAAAGGTCTGCGCTTCTTCAATATCACGAACCAACTTTTGCGGCGAATGAGTCTGCAGCCGCAAGATGTCGGAATCGGTGAGGATGCCGATCAGGCGCTGCTCTTTGTCGATCACGCAGACCCGGTGAATATTGTTTCTTGAAATCTGGTAGAGAGCCTCAAAGATAAAATCGTCTTCGTTGACGGTAATCAGTGGCGAATTCATAACATCGGCGGCGGTCAACTGAGCGGGATCGACCCCCTCGGCAACCACCTTGTTACGCAGATCCCGGTCAGTGACGATGCCAAGAGGTTGACCATTCTCACAAACTACAATACTGGAGATATTCTCTTCACGCATCTTGGCAGCGACCTGCAGAATGCTATCGGCAGGTCGGCAGGTAACAACCTCATGGCGGAAATAGTTCTTAACCGGCTGGAATAACAGATTACCTTCGGCCATCAAAGAAACTTTCGGGGCGGGTTAAATAGACGACACTATCCAGAATAAGTTGAACATCGACCAGCAATGGACAGCAGTCACGTCCGGCTGCATTAATTCTGACACAAGGCAAATATCCCGCAAGGTAAAAAAACATCCAGACA
>PKTY01000261.1 GCA_002869725.1 Desulfuromonas sp.
AAGCGGGAACACGCAGCCTCGCCCGCCTTCCCGGCCTGCGGCGCAGGGTTCCTGCTGCCGACCTGGCATCGACCACCCGCCAGATGGCAACTCTGCTCAGCGCCGGCCTGCCGCTCGATGAGGTCCTTGAAACCGTTGCCGAGCAGACCGATCAGGCTCTTTTGACCCGCGCCTACTCTGCTATTTGTGAAGAAGTGAAGCAGGGTGAAGCGCTGCATATCGCCCTAGCAAAACACCGCGGCATTTTCCCCGACCTGTTCATCAGCATGATCCGGGTCGGTGAAAGCAGCGGCACCCTGGATCAGGTCCTGCATCGCCTGGCCGATTTTCTGGACGACCAGGCTCGCATCCGGTCCCGCATCCAGGCGGCCCTGGCCTACCCGGTGCTGATGACCCTGGTCGGCAGCGGGGTGCTGGTCTTCCTGTTCGCCTTTGTGGTGCCAAAGATCACCCGCATGCTCGACGAGATGGGTCAGGCGCTACCCTGGCCGACCAAGCTTCTAATCGGCTTCAGCCATGGGCTGGCGAACTGGTGGTGGCTGCTCCTGCTCCTGCTCGCGGCGGCGATTTTCGCCCTGCAGCGCTACCGGCGCACGGAGGCCGGTCGGCTTAAAACCGACCAGCTTCTGCTCAAGCTGCCGCTCTATGGCCGCCTGCACCAGCAGATTGCCACGGCCTGGTTCTCCCGGACGCTTGGCACCCTGCTGCAGAGCGGTGTGCCCCTGTTGAGTTCCCTCGAGATTGTCGGGGAACTGCTCTCAAACCGGGTGCTGCGCAATGCCGTCACGACCGCCCGGCGCGAAATTCAGGAGGGTGGCTCACTGGCGAAGACCCTCAAAGAGACAGCGGTCTTTCCGCCGATGCTGGCCCAGATCACAGCGGCCGGTGAGAAAAGCGGCCAGCTGGAACCAATGCTGTTCCGGGTGGCTGACACCTATGAACATCAAACGGATCTGTCGATTACCGGCCTGCTCGCACTGCTCGAACCGTTGCTGATTCTCGTGATGGGTAGCATCGTCGGCTTCGTCGTTCTGGCGATTCTGCTGCCGATTTTCGAGGCCAGCCAAGGTTTTTAAGGAAGGAGTATTTTTTCAAATGAAACGCAAACTTCGCAACGAACGAGGCTTCACTCTCATAGAAATCATGGTCGTCGTGGTCATCCTGGGTGTATTGGCCGCGATTGTTATTCCCAAATTCCTCGACCGTCCCGATCAGGCCAAGGTAACCAAGGCGAAAGTGGACATGAAGAGCCTCGAAGAAGCGCTGGGCATGTTCAAGCTCGACAATGGCTTCTACCCCTCGACCGAGCAAAGTCTGGAGGCTCTGGTCAACAAACCGGAAACGGGGAGAATCCCGAGCAAATACGCAGATGGCGGCTATCTGAAAAAAGTGCCTCTCGATCCCTGGAGCAACCAGTACGTGTATCTCTCTCCCGGCCTGCACAGCAAGGACTTCGACCTGATTTCCTACGGCTCGGACGGGGAACCTGGCGGAGAAGGCTTTGATGCGGACATCAACAGCTGGGAACTCGAATAATCAGACAGGCTTCACCCTGATTGAGCTGGCGGTGGTCATCCTGCTGCTCAGCCTGTTCAGCCTGATCAGCATTCCGCTATTTTCTCACACCGGGCAAGGCGGGCTGGAGTCCTCGGCGCGCAAGCTGGCCGGCACGGTGAAGTACCTGTTCAACGAAGCGGTGCTGACCGGCGAGGAGCATCGCCTGATCTTCAACCTGGACCGCGCAACTTATCGGGGCGTGATCCAGGAAGCGGATGGCAGCCTGGAAGAGGTCACCGGCACCGGCAAAGAGACGGCCCTGCGCCAGAATATCCGATTCAGCCTGTTGAGCCTGCCGGGGCGCGGCAGCTTTACCAGCGGCGAGGTCACAGTCCGGATTCATCCGAGCGGCTGGCTGGAAGAAACAGTTATTCAACTCAGCAATGCTGACGACACCTTGACCTTAAGGATGAACCCGCTGACCGGCTCCTCGGAAATTTTTGAAGGCGCACGGGATTTTGTGCAGAACTGAGCAACCGGTCCGTGACACGCAATGACACAAACAGCCCGACAGAGTAAAGACAGTCGCAACGTCAACAGCGGGTTTTCCCTGTTGGAGGTGATGATTGCCCTGGCCATTGTCAGCATCGCCCTGATGTCCCTGCTGTCGCTCGGCAACCGGTCGATCGGCGTCAATGACCGGCTGCAGCGGGTCACCCAGGCGACCTTGCTGGCCCAGCACAAAATGGCTGAAACGGAAACCGCCGGGACCGGTCAAGGCCAGGCCACGGCAGGTGTCTTTGACGAACCTTTTGAGATGTACCGCTGGCGGCTTGAATATACGGGAACCCCCTTGCCGTCCGTCAGCCAGGTGACGGTCACCGTCGCCTGGGGAGACGAGGAGAAGAAT
>PKTY01000213.1 GCA_002869725.1 Desulfuromonas sp.
AGAAGCCTTGCCAAAATTATCCAGTTCCAGCCCCTCAAGATCAGGACTGCGCACCAGCATATTTTCTGCGATAACCATCTCACCAATAAGATTGATCAGATCATCCAGTTTGCGCAGATCGACTCGGATATCCTGGCGCACAACCGCGCTTTGCTTAGGCTTCGCCGCCTTTTGTGGAGCAGCCTTCTGCTGAACTTTCAGAGCGTCATCCACAGCTTTAGCTTCAGCCTTGCCCATATCGACCAGCACCTGCCCCAGAGGCTTGGATTGGGAGTCGAGGGCTTCGCGCACTTGTTCTTCCGAAGCGATCCCCTTGTCGACCAGAATTTCTCCAAGGGGTTTTGCTTGCGCCTGAAGCGCCTGATCAACCGTGTCTTCATCGACAACACCTTGCTCAACCAGGATTTGCCCCAGCAACGGGGCTTCCTTTTCCTCAACCACTGGAGCTTCACCGGTTATCAATGCCTCAAGCTTGGCCAACTCTTCAGCCAGCTCGTCGATCTCGCCGCGCCCCCCCTGAGAAATATCGGCCACAGCAGAACGTAAGAAATCGAGACAATCCAGCAAAACATCTGCTGGCGCCTCACCATGCAAAGTCCCCCCACTCTTAACCAGGTCCAGCACTGTTTCGATTTGATGGCTGAGTTGCTCCATGTGCCGATAACCAAAAAATCCGCAATTGCCCTTAAAACTATGCGCATTACGAAACAGGGCCCCCATAGCCTCTTCATCAAGAGGTGCTTCATTCCAGGCCAGCAGACCCTCTTCAACATTTTGCAACAATTCATCGGCTTCCTGAACGAACTTTTCTACCATCTCAGGACCGATCAACATGGCCAGTTCGTCCTCTGCCGAAAGTTCAGCAGCAGGTTCCTGTGGTGCAACTGTTTCTTTAACGACTACCGGTTCATTTGCAGCCAAGGCGAGTGCCTCGCTCGCTGCCAGTTCCAGGTTGGCGGCAATGGCGTCAGCAGCCTGAGCCATGGCATGATCATTAAGATCAGATTCAACCATCTCCATGGCCTCCCGAGAAAAATCGCAGGCGCTACAAAGATGGCTGACATGCTCGGGCTGCATCTTGACCTTACCGGCGCGGATCAGGTCAAGCAAACTCTCTGCGTGGTGAGCAACCCGCGAGATGTTATCGAGTTCAAGAAAACCGGCACTACCCTTCATCGAATGAAACAGCCGGAAAATGGCGTTCATCGTCTCGCCACTACCGTTTATCGACCTAAACACTTCACAGGAGCGGCAATCTTCAGCCGAAGAGCAATGAATACAACTTTTCTGGCCTTCTTCCAAAAATCCTGTGTGCAACCAACAAGGATGGTCAATATTTTGATTGTGTCGCGAACAATTTTCATTGCCGCAGGACATGGCCTGCCAACAGTCGACATTTTGACAGCTCTGTCCCAGCTCGATAATAGTCGGTTCGAGCTGGTCCAGCATATCCCGGCTTTCTTGGAGAAATTCGTTTATAATTTCAGCCTGTTCAGAAGAAATATCGTCGTTCATTCGTCCCTCTCTGAATGCTTAGTTTTGTTGTTCTGAGTACCGAAAGGCAAACTATTGCCCCCCGATTGCAAGGCATAAGCACCTGCCAGCGAAAATACAAATGCACTAATATACAAATTTCGCACCACTTTTTTCAGCCTACCGTTCTCCTGCACTTTACAAATCGACCAGACCTGGCTCAAGCGGCCAAAACGGGCTACTTCTCGGCCCGCAGATATTATCAACAACAATTCATTCTCTGCGCACAACTCCCCATTCTCTTAAAAACAAGGAGCATCACTGTCAAAGATGCCACACTTATGCCACACACTTATGCCACACTTATGCGACATCACTGCCCCACCTTGGTTTAACAGCTAACTCTGCCCCACCTCAAGACTTGTCAAAATTTTGGCCAAACCCCATCAATCTGCTCAATTGAGAAAAAAACAAATTGAGAATCGGCTAGTTAGACATTGGCACATTACTAGCAGAAAGGACTACATCTACCGATGGATATAAAATCCGCTCGTACCTGTCATCTACTTTTGAGGTTGACTGAAGACCATGTTCCTTCGCCGCATCATAGTTATTTTGTCCTGGGTGCTACTGTCCTGTGTCAGTCAACAAGCCCTCGCAGCTGCGGGCCCTCTATTGGACAGAATGACCAAGAAAGACAGTCTTACCAGTAGCCATATCATACTGGAATTTTCTACGATGCCGGAATACCGCATTCAACCATCGGGACAGCGGATCGATCTGTTTTTCAGCAACGCCTCAGCCGCTCCCAACCTGCATCTGTTAGCGGAAGATGATAAAATTGTCAAAGTTCTCATGGCCAGATCCTCTAAGGAGTTAATGGTATCTCTGCTGCTGCGTCAAATACCTGCTAACGCCACCTTGACGGCTC
>PKTY01000023.1 GCA_002869725.1 Desulfuromonas sp.
ATAGCCTTTAACTAAGCGTAAGGGAAAAGGAGAGTGCGATAGGAGGTTTCCCATGAAGAAGCTGGAATGGCTCTGTTGTCTGGTGCTGACATTGTTCCTTTTTGTCAGTGCACTGCCACCGACAATCTGTCTGGCCCAACCTGAAGATGAAGAGGAAGAACCGGTCCAGGCTCGACCCAACCCGATGCTTCAGCCGAACCCGATGGAGCGGTCCATGCTTAAGCCGGCTTCGTCAGAAACGTTGCTTCTAAATGATGGAAGGCAACTTCAGCCGGGGACGATGGGCGGCCGTCAAGTATGGTTCTTGGTCGGACCAAAGGGGGAGCGTAGCTTGGCAGACGGATCGTACCTGCTGCAGAATGGTCAGCAGTTGACGATTCTGCGAGGGGCGATGAGCCCGGCCCAGATGCGCAACTTGCCGCAAATGCAATGAGGACATGTCAAGGCGTGTTCACAGGACCTCTCGTTGTTGCCGTCGGGGTCTTGCTGGCATGCTTATGCGTCTCTTGTCTTGGGCAAACAGAGATCGCCCCTGAAAAGGCCGTAACGGAATCTGAAATTACGGCAGAAGGGACTGTGGCTTTCCTGGCGGAGACGGGAGATGAACTTGCACGCGTGGCTGTTGAAATTGCTGACGATGACGCGACACGCAGTAAAGGGCTGATGAACCGGCGCAGTTTGCCATCAATGACAGGGATGCTGTTTGTTTACGAGGAGAATCGGCCACGATCCTTCTGGATGAAGAATACCTACATCCCTCTCGACATGATTTTTTTGGACCGGGATGGGAAAATTGTCAACATTGTCGAAAAGACACAGCCGTTGTCGGTCCGGTCTTGCCGATCAGTGCTCCCGGCGCGATATGTTATCGAAGTTAATGCTGGTTTTTGTGAAAAGTATGGAGTTGCCGTCGGCGGAATTGTCTGGCTGGAGCGATTTTAGTCGCTTAAGTATCTGACTGAAATGATGGTTATTCAGAAGAATGACCAGTAATCGACTGATAAATTGCAGAAACCTCACTTGACATAATTGCGTGTTGTGATTTAATAATTCCCTATATTTTAATGGTTTGAATAATTATTCCCCGGTTCCTGTGAGAGTATCCTGATCGGTTTCTGTCGATTCCGCAGAATATTCCCGGTGGATGAGTATTTTATGTTTTATGCGGGAGAGGGGCGAGTCTAGTAAAATACGCCTCCCTGTAATTTTCTCTTTTCAACATAATATCATTATTTTGGAAGCACGAGGCTGCCCAGCTGAATGGGGTGGTGTTGCTTCCATCGATTTCATCAGTAACCTGTTGGAGGAGGCGCTATGTCGGGAGGATTCTACCGAAGCTGGGGTCGGGTTGTCGTGGTGTTTGTCGGCAGCCTGATATTGTCAGGTCTTTTCTCAGAAAATGTCGCGGCTTCAGGGATTCTCTTTGTCTCGCCGGGGGAGGGTGTTGAGGCGACCAGCAGTAAGCCACCGATTGTCTGCGAGATGGGTGTGCCGGTCTCGAACCAGAATCTGCTGGTGATGCTCGATGGTATTGATGTGACCGGGGCGCTCGACTTTACAGCATCCGGCTTCTCTTACAAGCCGGTCCAGCCTCTGGCCAACGGACCCCATCAGCTCTACCTGGTGCTCTATTCCGCTGACGGGAGTGCTGCTGAGCAGGTTTTCACCTTCGCGACCCTGACCAAGGTTTCCAGTAACACCCAGGTTTCTGCGGTCTACGAGCAGGTTCTGGACAAGTCGGATCACCTGCACCAGGTGCCGCACCGCAATGTGGCGGCCAACCTCGGCAACACCACGACCTTCACCCAGGGCAACTGGCAGATGGGTTTGACGACCAACCTGCGCTGGCTCGACCGCAGCACCTCCATCTATGCGCCGGAAAAGAAAGGCCTGGACCTGGTGAACTACCTGGTCAGCGGCCAGTACGTCAAAGATGATCTGCTTCTGCAGATCAACGCCGGCGACCTGCAACTCCAGGAAACCCAGAATACGGTGATGAACCTGGCCCGGCGTGGGGTCCAGACCCGCTTCAGCTACAAGGGATTGTCGCTGGATGGCTTTGTGGTCGACAGCGAGCAGCTGTTTGGCATTGACGATGGTACGGGGCTGGAGTTCGACTCGTCGAAGAATATCAAGGGTATTGCCGGTGGCTACAGCCTGCTGGATGACACCCTGAAGCTGCGGGCGATCTACGTGACCGGTGTCGAGGAGAGCAACTCCTTCGGGATCTACGATGCCGATGCGGGTGAGCGGGAAGGGGATGTCCTCGGTTTCCTGCTGCAGTACCAGCTGCTTGAAGGCAAGCTGAATCTCGAAGGCGAGTATGATCGCTCCGATTTTGATGCAAATATCGATGATGAGACCTCGGGAGAAAAAGACAAGGCCTGGAACCTGCGTGCCAACG
>PKTY01000332.1 GCA_002869725.1 Desulfuromonas sp.
AAACTCAGGAGCCTGATCGCCGACAGCGACATCGGGGCCAAGCAGGGTTACGGGGTTGCCTTTAAAAACTGCCACATCTGCTCTTTGCTGTGTCATATCAATATCTCCTTTTTAAGAAGGTTAGAAGAAAACGCGCTCATTCTAACGTGACCGACTCCCCTGTCAAGCAAAGAACCCGGAAAATCTCTAAGACCTCGAAGAGAGGAGGTCATTCAACTCGTTCACGACAAGGTCAATCTCTTCATCAGAGAACTCTTTTTCTCGAGCAGCCTCTTCCAATGTCCCCCAGATCGGCTCACCACAACGGATGCAGCGAACCCCCTTCCGAAACAAATAACTGACGGCGTCCGGTACATGTTCGACCAGCGCCTCGATTGACGTTTGCCTGGTCACCTTAAACATCAGAGTCCACCTGCAACGAACATCTCCTCTGCTCACCGACCAGGCGATCCAGAATGATCGCGGCGGCGGTTCGCACGGACAGATGATTGTAACCGCCAGCTCGCAACGGAGCCAGCTCTGGCCAGCCATGTGTATAATGCTGCGAAGCCAGCCCGTGCCCCGTGCCGAACACCAGCAGCAAGGGCCGCTCTTTGGCCAAGCCTCGCGCCTTTCGAAAACCAAGACCTTGCTGATGGCGAGCCCCGGTCAAGACCGGCAACGCGTCCCCACCTGCAAGCCGACGCCAATCGGCCAGCGCGTCATCCAGAGTGTCAACAGTTTCAATCAGGTTGAGTGCGTGACAGCGATCCCGATTGTATTCGGCGCC
Organism: Desulfuromonas sp.; assembly: GCA_002869725.1. GTDB lineage: Bacteria > Desulfobacterota > Desulfuromonadia > Desulfuromonadales > BM103 > BM103. Next base: position 770 of record PKTY01000332.1, read on the forward strand.
GAACCCCTGACGCCAGTGACTGACAATACGTGCAATCAGCTGTTGCTGTTCCGAAACTGGCGTTACCAGGTAATATCGGGACAAACCGTAGCTGGTTGCCAGGCGGGCAAGATCGTGGATATCCAACGTGGTAATGGCAGAGGTGACGGTATCACCGCGCCGGTCGAGTACGGGGTGATGCACCAGGGCAATGGCCATGGGGCGCAGCATCAGTCGTCCTCACCTGCAAGGTTCGCCCGCAACTCTTCCAGAACACACAGATCCTGATCGCTGAGATGTACCGCCTGCAACAAGTCCGGACGACGCTGCAGAGTGCGGCGCAACTGCTCGCGACGACGCCACTCGGCGATCTTCTGATGGTTGCCGGAGAGTAAAATTTCAGGCACCTTCTGCCCGTTAAAATCGGCGGGACGGGTATATTGCGGATACTCGAGCAGACCGTCGCTGTGGCTGTCGGTTTCGGCGCTGCCGGCACTGCCGAGTACGCCAGGCAACAGCCGGGCGACCGCATCAATCATCGCCATGGCGGCCAACTCACCACCCGTCAGCACGAAATCACCCAGCGAGACTTCTTCATCGACCAACGAGCGAATCCGCTCGTCAAACCCTTCATATCGACCGCAGACAAAAGTGAGCCCATCCTCCCGGCTGAGACGACGAGCGACAGCCTGAGAAAACGGCTGCCCCTGAGGTGACATCAGTAACACCCGTGTGCCGGGCGACTGCTGACGCAGGTCAGCCAGGGCGCGCGCCACCGGCTCGACTTTCATGACCATGCCGTCACCACCACCGTAAGGAGTATCATCGGTCACCTGGTGACGACCCTCGGCCCAGTCGCGCAGGTTGTGCACGTCAAGCTGAAACAGCCCCTTGTCGAGCGCCTTCCCCAGGATGCTCATTGTCATCGGTCCTTCCAGCATCGCCGGAAAGAGTGTCAGGACATTAAACTTCATCGTCTGCCGGAACCATTCCGTCTGGCAGGTCGACCAGAAGCTCACCAGCTTCGTCATCGACCCTCTGGATAAAAGGAGGAATAGCGGGAATAAGGATCTCTCCCACCCCGTTGCGGACAACCAGGATATCGTGAGCCGCAGTCGTAAACATCTCTTCAACTTCGCCGATCGGCCCACGACGGCAGTCAATAACAGTCAGCCCCTGCAAGTCGGCCCAAAGGAGTTGATCCTCATCGGTATCCGGCAGTTCGGCGCGGTCGACCAACAGGGTCTTCCCCAGCAGTGCCTTGGCGGCGTCAATGTCGACAATCTGTTCAAGGTGGATCAGAAGGAATTGTTTATGAGGGGTGCAACGCTGCAAATGATAGGAGGTCAAACGACCGGAAGCATCCTGCACAAAAACGTCCCGAGCAACCGACAGAGCCAATTCACCTGTCGGCAGGGGACGAACTTTCAAATCGCCGCGCAGACCATGGGTCCCGGCCAGGACACCAACTTCCATAAGTTGATCCACGGACGATTTCATCGACTCAGAATCCGCCAGTTCGAAGAAACATGGGAACGATTAAAAGTCCCAAGCGGCGTCAAGAAAAGACCACCGCTCAACTTTTGCGGAATCAAATACACCTGAAGCGCCCGCTCTCCCGTTAATCTTCTGACGATCACTGCGTCACT
>PKTY01000150.1 GCA_002869725.1 Desulfuromonas sp.
AGGCAAGTTCCTGACCGGTGTCCTTTATCACGACACCGAAAATCCTGAGTACTGCGCTCAGTATGCGGAAGTCATCAAAAAGGCGCAGGGCGCCTGATCATTACACTAAGGAGAATGAACCATGGCTGAACGTTATGAGCTTCGCTTTTCCGGTGCCGGTGGTCAGGGTCTGATCACCGCCGGCATCATTCTCGCCGAAGCAGCTTCCATTATCGAAGGCAAAAGCGCCGTACAGTCACAGAGCTACGGCCCGGAAGCTCGCGGTGGCGCGTCTAAATCCGAGGTCATCATCTCGGATGCCCCCATCGACTACCCGAAGGCGACCATTGTTGACGCCTGCCTGGCCATGACCCAGGAAGCTGCCGACAAGTATGCCAACGGCATCAAAGAAGGGGGTATATTGCTTCTCGATGATGACTTCGTGCAGCGCTCACCAGAAGGTGACTTTAAAGTGCTGCGCCTGCCGATCATGCGCATGGCCAAGGAAGATATTGGTCGTGAGATTGTCGCCAACGTCGTTGCGCTTGGCGCCATGATCGGCCTGACCGGTGTGGTTTCCAAAGAAGCCGGAGAAGAGGCTGTGCTGCGCAAGGTCCCCGAAGCGTTTAAAGACCTGAACAAAAAAGCCTTTAACCTGGGCTACGAAAAGAGCAAAGAACTGCTCAACTAAAGCAGCCCCGCTTTCACACTCAACAACGGCCCGGCAGGTTTTTCCTGCCGGGCCGTTGTTTTTGGCCCTCAATAATTTTCATTGCAAAGAGTTCGTCGGCTTTATCGAACATCGGTAGGCTCTCAGCTTTGATACTGTCTGTACAAAACTTGCCCCTACCGTTATAGTTTGAAAACCTTAGATGCCTTTTATACCGGTAGAGTTGGACAGGTTGTTTCGGGAGATCTCATGGCAAAGAAAATCCTCATTGTCGATGACTCGTCAACGGTTCGTCAGGTGCTGCGGCTGACCCTTGAGAATGCCGGCTTTCAGACCATCGAAGCCGCCGATGGCACCGTGGCCCTTGCCAAACTCGGCAGCGAAAGATTCGATATGATGATTACTGACCTGAACATGCCGAACCTCGACGGCATCGACCTGATCAAAGCCATCCGTCAGTCGCCGGAAAACCGTTTTGTGCCGATCATCATGCTGACCACCGAATCGGCCGAAGATAAGAAACAGCAGGGTAAAGCTGCTGGGGCTTCAGGCTGGATTGTCAAACCGTTCAAACCTGAGCAACTGCTCAAAGCGGTAAAAATGGTATTGGGCTGATTTTCGCCCTTTTCATCCATTCATCAGATAAGACCATGACCGACAGTAGCAAAAACAGCCTTCCCGGCCTGAAAAGGTTTGATGCTCGACTGACCGACAAGGACTTCTCCAGGTTCAGCCGGCTGGTCTATGAGCACTGTGGTATCAAGCTTCCGCCACACAAGCAGAGTATGCTCGAAGCGCGGCTGCGCAAACGGTTGCGGGCGCTTAACCTCGGCAGCTTCGAAGAATACGCTGAACTTATCTTCAGCCGCGACAATGTTGCCGAAGAGATGGTGCGCCTGATTGATGTGGTCACTACCAATAAGACCGATTTTTTTCGCGAACCCGCCCATTTCGATTTTTTGACCAATCGAGCCCTCCCTACTCTGGTAGAGCAGTATGGTGGGGGGATTGCGCAGCCGCTGAAAGTCTGGAGTGCCGGCTGTTCAACCGGCAAAGAGCCCTACACGCTGGCCATGGTTCTCAGCGAATATCAACGAGAGCTTGCCGAGTTTCGCTTTGACATTGTGGGAACCGACATCTCCACCGATGTTTTGGAAAAAGCGGTGCTGGGCATCTATGCTGCGATCAAGGCGGAACCGATCCCCGCTGCAATGAAAAAACGATACCTGCTTAAAGCGAAGAATCCTGAACAGAAGATGGTCAGGATTGTTCCGCAGTTACGCTCTTTGGTGCGCTTTCAACGGCTCAACTTCATGGATGATGATTTCGGTTTTCGTGAACCATTCGATGTGATTTTCTGCCGCAACGTGATCATCTATTTCGACCGTCCCACTCAGGAGCGATTGCTGGCTAAACTGACAGACTGCCTGGCTCCCGGGAGGTTTCTCTTTCTTGGCCATTCCGAGACCCTGCTCGGTTTGAAACTTCCCCTGACCCAGATGGCACCGTCAGTCTACCGCAAATGCTGACCTTGGTTTCATCGACAATGTACGCAATCAGCCCTGCTATCTTCCCGGGAAGCTATCTATGAGTCCAACAAGAGCTCCCAGCCAAGACCGTTTTGAATCGTCTCAAGATGACGCGGCCCGCTTTCACGATCTGGTCGAGTCGATCGATGGCATCGTCTGGGAGCTTGACCTGCCAAGCTTTCGCTTCACTTATGTGAGCCACAAAGCCGAAGAGTTGCTCGGCTACCCGATCAACAACTGGCTGCATCAGGATGATTTTTGGCAAAATCATCTGCACCCCGACGACCGCCAATGGGCGGTGAATTTCTGTAAAGCCCAGACTGAAGACATGCAGGATCATGAGTTCGAGTACCGCATGCAGGCCAGTGATGGACGCTGGCTGTGGATCAGGGACTTGGTGTCGGTGGTGACTGAGAATGATCGACCGACAAAACTGCGCGGCGTAATGATTGACGTGACCCGCAACAAGCAGACCGAGATGCGCCTGCTTGAGACTCGCGACCGGCTACAGCTGATGATCGATCGAATGCCCTTGGCCTGTATCGCCTGGGATGTCGAGTTCAAGGTCACGGCTTGGAATCCCGCTGCAGAAAACATCTTTGGGTTTACAGCGGAGCAGGTTATTGGCAAAACTCCGTTTGGCCTGATTGTCGATGAGTCACTGAGAGAACAGATGTTGGCGGTCTGGCACCGGATCATGAACGGACATTTCGATACCAGCAGTATCAATGAAAACCTGACTCACAGCGGCAACTCGATTACCTGTGAATGGAACAATACGCCGCTACGCGACGAAACTGGTCGCGTGATCGGTGCTCTGTCAATGGTCAAGGATATTACCGACAGCGTGCGTCTTCAGGAGCAGACCATTCGCGCTGGGCAATTGGTCGCCCTCGGCGAGTTGGCTGCCGGTGTCGCCCATGAGATCAACAACCCTATCAACGGCATCATCAATTATGCCCAGATTCTGCTTAACAACAGTGCGGAGTCGTCCCGCGAACAGGATATCCTCCAGCGCATCCAACGCGAGGCAGACCGAATTGCCACCATTGTCAAAGAGCTGCTGTTCTTCTCAAGAGATGGCGGTCAGGAGACGGTTCTGGTCGACTTGCAAGAGGCCATCGATGAAGCTCTCACCTTGGCCGGCAAGCAATTGGAGAAAGAAGGTGTGATCCTTGAGATCGATATCCCTGCCGAACTTTCTCCGATCCAAAGCCATGGACATCAGGTCCAACAGCTGATCCTAAACCTGATCAGTAACGCCCGGCATGCCCTCTCCGACAAATTCCCAGGCAAAGATCCCGACAAAAGACTTACCATCAAGGCCACTCAGGTTCATGACGAAAACCACTCCAAAGTACGTCTGCTGTTTCGGGATCATGGGGTCGGTATCCCCAGGGAACTTTTAGCGAAGGTCCTCAATCCGTTTGTAACCACTAAACCGGCCGGCGTCGGCACTGGTCTGGGACTGAGTATCAGCCATGAAATCGTACGCAAACATGGCGGGCACATCCAAATCTCCAGCGAGCATGGTCAGTACACGGAAGTGACGGTTGAACTTCCGGTCGATTGATTTTTTCGCGACAGGTGAAACGACTGGCGGCTATGATGGATAACCACATCTCATCAGGGGAGGAGAACATGATACCTAGAAGAATTCTTGTCGTCGATGACGAAGAGAGCATTCGCTTTACATTCGGTGTTTTTCTTGGTGATGCCGGTTATGCCGTCGACACCGCAGAAGACCTTGCCACAGCAGTCAATCGGTTGGAGACAACCCGCTACGATGTCCTGTTCCTCGACATCTTACTCGGTCGTGACAGCGGCATCACTGTTTTAGAGGCTTGCCGTAACATCAACCCGCACTGCTCGGTCATTATGGTGACCGGCGCTCCCGAAATCAAAACCGCCGCCGATGCCGTTCGCCTTGGCGCCTTCGATTATGTGACCAAACCGGTCCACCAGGATGAACTGTTGCGACTGGCCGCGCGCGGCATCGAGCATAAAGAGCTTCTCGACCAGCAGGAGACCCTCAACCTGCGGATGATGGCTGTATTTAAGAGCATCCCTGAAGGGATTCTGGTCTTTGACCGCGACCAGAACCTTGTCGAAATGAACAGCGCGGCGAGCAACATACTCGGCTGTGAGCACCAGATCGTCGGTCAGAACCTTGCGACACTGGTGGCCCGAGCCGAGTGTCCAGCCCTGAACATCCTTAGTGATCTGATCGAGACTCGCTGTACCGGAGAGATTTTCAACTTCAAAACGCCCAACAAGCAGGGGACTCCCCTCAACATGACAGTGAGCATGGCTCCACTGACCAGTGGTTCCGGCGAGGAAAACGGTCTGGTACTGGTTCTGCACGACGAAAGCCTCCCGGTAACAAACATTGTAGAGACCGGTCCCTAGTGATTGTGATCGCAACCGACCTGTCTCAGCTCACCCTTTCTGGATAGAGGATCATGCCGCAACACATTCTGGTCATAGATGATGAAGAGAGCCTGCGTTATACCTTTTCCGCTTTTCTCGAAGGAGCCGGATACCAGGTTCAGACCGCCGCAACTTTTGCAGAAGGGGTGGAGTATCTAGAGCGACAAACCCCAGGGATGATCTTTCTCGACATCATGCTCGGCCGCCACAGCGGCCTCGATTTACTGAAGGTCGTCCGCCAGAAACAGGTCAATTCACCGGTGGTCATGATCACCGGAGCCCCGGAGGTCGAGACTGCTGCTGAAGCTGTGCGACAGGGGGCCTTCGACTACATCCCCAAGCCGGTCTGCCAACAGACCCTGCTCAAGGTCGCCAAGGTGGCCCTGCAGCATAAAAAGGTCCTTGATGAGCGAGAACTCTACCGGTCACACCTTGAGGCGATCTTTCGCAGCCTGCGAGACGGGCTGCTGCTCATTGACCTGGAACGTAGAATCTGCGAAGCCAACCAGGCTCTGTTCCAGCTGTCCGGGCTGCCGGAATGCATCAGTGGCATGAATCTCGATCAATTACCTGATACACTGCGGCTTCCACTAGGGGAGCTGTTTGAGCAGGCCCTGAAATCAGGAGCACAGTCTGAGCTGCGACGTACCGCCTTCCTTCACCCGGGGGAGGGGCAGAAAGTGGTCGATATCAGTGCCGCCCCCTGGTTTGGTAGCAAAGGTGAAATCGAGGGTGTGGTCTTGAGCCTGCACGACCAAACCCGACTCGACACCCTTGAGCGATCCATCGGCAAACGTCAGCAGTTCGCCCACATTATCGGCCACAGCAGCCGTATGCAGCAACTGTTCGGGCTGATCGAAAACCTGGCAGAGGTCGACACCACGGTGCTGATTTCGGGAGAGAGCGGCACCGGCAAGGAGTTGGTCGCAGAAGCCCTGCATTTTCGCAGCGAGCGTCGTAACCGACCGATGGTCAAGGTCAACTGTGCAGCTCTACCGGAAAATCTTCTGGAGAGCGAGCTTTTTGGTCATCTCAAAGGCTCATTCACCGGGGCGATCAAAGACAAGGTCGGTCGATTCGAACAAGCCGCTGGGGGGACCATTTTCCTCGACGAGATCGGCGACATTTCACCAGCTTTGCAGGTCAGGCTGCTGAGGGTATTGCAAAACAAGGAGATCGAAAAGGTTGGCAGCAGCCAACCGACCAGGGTCGATGTGCGCATTGTTGCGGCCACCAACCAGAACCTCATCAAGAAAGTCCAAATCGGCGAGTTTCGCGAGGATCTCTACTACCGACTGCGAGTGGTTCAGGTCAACCTCCCCCCCCTTCGTGAGCGACGCGACGACATTCCCCTGTTGATCGACCATTTCATCGACAAGTTCAACCGCCAATTCAGCCGCAACATACAAGGCGGCAGCCCCGCTGCCCTTGCCCTTATGAGCAGTTACAACTGGCCTGGGAACATTCGTGAACTGGAGAATACCATTGAACATGCGTTCGTGATGTGTCGTGCGGAGACCTTCGATACTGAGCACTTGCCTCCGGAACTGACGGACAGAGAACACTCGGCGGTCGACAGTGAGATCAGCCGACCATTACTGCTGTCGACTTTGGACGAAGTTGCCTGGAACAAAAGCAAAGCGGCCAAGCGACTCGGGATCAGCCGGCGCACCATTTACCGCAAGATCGAAGAATACGGACTGGCTGACCCGGTCGGGGAATGACCGGAAAGCTGTTGATGTGCAAAGGCTGTGTACCCCATGGCACAGATCTGTGCCAGCTGGCACAATTGGGGGGACGGTTTATTTGCCTGAACAAACGCCTCGGCGCCGCAGACGGCAACCCTAATCGTGACAAACAGCCTTTCAGACCCTGTTAATGCCCGCTTCTGCCTGGTTATGGCAATATTGGCATACAATTTGGTTATTACCTCTCCTGAATACCAATCAGGAGTCTCCAATGCCAGCAACCGTCCTTGTGGTCGATGACCAGCCCGGCCTGCGCCAGATGGTCCGATTTGCCCTTCAACTTCAAGGTTTCGTCGTGATCGAAGCCGAGGACGGAGTTCAGGCGCTCGAACTGCTCAACAGACAACAGGTCTCTGTACTGGTCACCGACTGGATGATGCCCAATATGGATGGCCTCGGATTGATACGCGCCGTACGTCAGGCGTCTTGGGGAGAGACCCTGCCAATTATCATCACCAGCTGTTTCAATGATCGGACAGCCAAACAGGTTGCCCGAGAGACCGGCGCCCTGACCTGGCTGAAGAAACCATTTCGCATGGGAGAGATCCAGCTTGCGGTGGAGAGCGCTTTGAGTACAGCACCACTCGCTGAGCACAGAGCCACTACTCCCTTGCCACATGAGGCCGGACTTGATTGAGCGACAGCGTATGGGCCTCAATCGAGTCGATTCAGAGGCAGATATCGATGCCGAGCGTTTTTTGAGAGAACTGCAACAGATGGCCGAGGCGATGGCCGGGATTAACCGCTTTACGGAAGAGAATTTTCTGCGGTTGGGCAAGCTCATCCGCGACAGCCACAACCGGGCACATTCTCTTGGCCGACACAGGTCGTCGTGCACGACCCTCGACCTCGTCGAACAGACCATAGTTCATGAATCTCTGGAACAGATCGAAAACTGCTTTGGCGAGCTGGTGGCCGCTCTGCAATTTCAGGACATCGCGCGTCAACGCCTGGAACACGTCCAGACCAATCTGAGCAACCTGGATCAGCAGGTGGCACGGTGGCAAGCTCCGGACTCCCACTTCCCCTTCGACATTTGCGGCAGCGTCTGCGCTCTTCAGGAGCACCAACTGCAAACGACGGCCGTCGAATTCGGGCGGGCGGCATCCGAGCTCCGTACCAACATCAACAAGATGGGAACAAGCCTGGAACGGCTTGAGACAGCCTTGGCCGGCGAGTTGCCGGCAGAAAGAGAGTTGCACGCTGAACTTCTCGCCATAGCGGCCAACTTTGATCTCAGCAAACAGTTCGACGCATTGGTCACACCGATCCGCGACCAGCTCGCCGGGTTTGCCAAGTGGAGCAGCAGCGGAATCAACGCAAGCAAAATCAGCATCGATTCGCTGTTCCAACAACTTGAACAGAGCTATACCATGTCAAAAGAGCGCAGGGTTCATCGACGTTTTGTAACAGGCGACGATGAACAGCAACAGTCTGTCAGTGAACAAGATGATCAGCTCGGCAAACCCCATGACCTGGGAGAGAATGTCGATCTGTTTTGAACTCTTAACAAGACTCGGAGTCTCTGTATGACCAACGATGCTGAGCAGGATGTCACGGCGATAAAGCTGACCAATCGTTTGACCATTGCCGAGGCCGCTTCTCTCAAGGCGCAAATGCTGCGCGGGCTGGAACAATCTCCGGTTGTCACTATCGATATCAGTCAGATCGATACCTTCGATGTCGCCGGAATTCAGCTCCTCTGCGCCTGTCATCGTCAGGCGGTGCAAAACGGGCAGACCATGCGCCTGCACGTTGGAGAAAATCGTCCTTTCCTCGACCTTATTGCCCAGATCGGCATGGAACGTAGTCAGGGTTGCAACCCGCAAAACGGCCAGGACTGTCTTTGGCAAAAAGTCGAGAACTGATACTGTCTGAGTACGAGAGGAGAGCAATATGAGTAAACGGGTGATGACCGTCGATGACTCAGCCACTGTTCGCCAGGTGCTGCGCATGGCCCTTGAGGGGGCCGATTATGAGGTCTACGAAGCCGAGGATGGAGAAGACGCCCTGCAGAAACTGTCCGGCCTCGATATCGACTTCCTGATCACCGACCTGAACATGCCGAAGATGGACGGAATCGCGCTGATCCGTGAACTTCGCCAGACACCGGGCAAGCGCTTTATGCCGATCATCATGCTGACCAGCGAGTCCCAGCCCGAAAAGAAGCGCGAGGGGAAAGAGGCCGGTGCTTCCGGCTGGATCGTCAAACCTTTCAAGCCGGCCCAGCTGCTTGCGGTGGTCCGCATGATTTGCCCTGCGTCATGAGCCTCCTCGACACTTTCAAGGATGAGGCCTTGGAGCTGCTCCAGGAACTGGAGTCGGCGCTGCTCGCCCTCGAAGAGACTCCTAGTGACAGCACCCTGATCGACCGGGTGTTCCGCGCCCTGCATACTCTCAAGGGTTCGGGAGGACTGGCCGGGTGCGAGAGTCTGGCCGGCTTTTGTCACGAAGCCGAAACCGTCTTCGAGCTGGTTCGCTCCGGTGACAGAAAGATCGACAGTGATCTGGTCACTCTGACTCTGAGCGCCCAGGACCACCTCAGACAGATGGTGGTGGCAGAAATGGGAGGGCCAGCGGTCGATGACGAGGTAACATCCGAACTGGTCGCCGCCTTTCAGGCTCTACTGCCGGCAAAGCTCATGGAGCAGACCGTCAGTAACGCCATGGCCAAGCCCTCTGAACAGGGGTTCGACACTTACCGCGTCAGATTCCGCCCCGGAACGGGACTGTTCCGCCAGGGGATCCAACCCCAGCTGCTACTGGCCGAACTGGCTCGACTCGGTGAAGTGATGGTGGTTGCCCAACTCGATGCCATCCCCCCCCTCGAACTCCTCAACCCTGAAGACTGTTTCATCTACTGGGACATTATTCTGACCACCGCTGAAGATGAGGATGCCATTCGCGACGTGTTCATCTTTGTCGAAGACGAATGTGAACTGACCATCCAGCGTGTCGATGACAGCGGACTGCTCGATCATCCGGATGACTACAAACGCCTGGGTGAAATTCTGGTGGAGCGTGGCGACCTGCCACAGGAAGATCTGGAGCGTTTCCTCAAAGAGAAGAAACTCCTTGGTGAAACTCTGATCGAATCGGGAGTGGTCGATGACGGCAAAGTGCGCTCGGCCCTTGCCGAACAGGAACGGATCCATAAACTGCGCCGTCAACGCCAGGTGTCTGAGCAGACCGACAGCATTCGCGTCAAGTCGGAACGCCTCGACAAGCTGGTCAACCTTGTCGGCGAAATGGTGACCATGCAGGCTCGCCTCACTCAGCTGGCAGCGAACCGGCTCGACAGCGATCTGACAGCAGTCTCCGAGGAGGTAGAGCGCCTCACCTGGGATCTGCGCGACCAGGTTCTTAACATTCGCATGCTCCCCATTGGAGGCACCTTTACCAAGTTCAAAAGACTGGTACGCGACCTCGGCGCCGAACTCGGTAAAGATGTGTTCATGCAGAGCGAAGGTGGGGAGACCGAACTCGACAAGACAGTGATCGACCAGCTCAATGATCCATTGGTTCACCTGGTCCGTAACAGTATCGACCACGGCATCGAACTCCCCGGCGTACGCCAGGCGATCGGCAAGCCGGCCAAAGGGTGCATTACCCTGTCAGCCAAACACTCGGGGGCAAATGTTCTGCTCACCGTGACCGATGACGGTGCCGGCCTCAACGTCGAGCGAATACGCGCCAAGGCGATCGAAAAGGGACTGATTGCCGTTAACACCGATTTAAGCGAACGTGATGTGCTCAACCTGATTTTTGAACCGGGGTTCTCGACCGCCCATGCGGTTTCAAATGTGAGCGGTCGCGGGGTTGGTATGGATGTGGTGCGCCAAGCCATCGATTCACTGCGCGGCAGCATTGAGCTGCACAGCCAACCGGGGCATGGCACCTCCTTCACCATCAAGCTCCCCTTGACCCTGGCGATTATCGATGGCCTGCTGGTCAATATCGGCAGTGAACAGTTTGTCCTGCCGTTGGCCGCCGTCGAGGAGTGTATCGAGCTGACGACCGCCGAAGCGGCCCACTCCCACGGTCGCAACCTGGTCAACATCCGCAACGAGTTGGTCCCCTATGTCGACCTGCGCAGCGAGTTTCGCCTTAACGGCCAGCGTCCCGATATCCAGCAGGTGGTCATCGCCAACCTTGAAGGGTTGCGAGTCGGTTTCGTCGTCGATCACGTGGTCGGTGAGCACCAGACCGTGATCAAGAACCTCGGTCGCATGTATAGTGATGTCAGCGGCGTTTCCGGAGCAACCATCCTCGGTAACGGTCAGGTCGCCCTGATCCTCGACCTCCCGCAGCTTGCCGAGCGCGCCGAACGGGATGAGAAAGGCCGTCTGCATTGAGTCTCTGAGAGACATGTAGAGAGGACTTCAACAAACAGCAAGAACAGACTCCTGATGAGCTGAACGTCCCCCTCCCCTGTCCGACTTTCGGGTCGAAGACGCGACGGCAAGCCACTGATTGCTGACCGCCGAGCTCGTTCTCTTTCGCAACACCTACCGTACTCTCGCTGAAACACCACCATTTTCCACCCGCTTTAGCAAGACCTCCTGCCTGCCCCCCTGGCATGATCATTGCCATTACTCAACACAGACGTCACCCCCAACCATTCACCAAGGAGGTGTCAACATGCTGAAAATAATCAGTTATCTTCAAAAAGGAGAATGTTGTCGCTGCCACCGGACAACTCTGGTGCGCGACCGTTTCGATGACCTGGCACACAAGGTGACACAGCTTTGTATCAGATGTGTGCCAGTCGACGGCCAGGACATGGTTCACCAGAGCAGCAAACTGGTGGCCGCAGGCTACTGATCTACCGGCACCACGATAGAGGAGATGCTATGTTTGAATTGATCCTGCTCCTTGCCCTGTTTGGCCTGGTCGTCTGGTTTACCATTCCTCAATGCAGTTCATCCTCACCTTTGAAAAAAGGGGCAACCATGGCTCTTCCCCGGCGGCGGCCAGCTGACAACGAACTGCCTAGCGAATCTGCCGAAAGATGGATAGACTCAGGGCGTAGATAAATCGAACGAAATTAGGTAAACTTTCCTTGAGAGTCCGGAGAAGACAATCCGGAGCGTTCTACTTCATCCGGACATTTCATGCCAAAGCCCATCAAAGTTTTGATCATCGACGACTCGGCCGTGGTACGCCAGGCCCTGACGGAAATCCTCGGCTCCGACCCGGAGATCGAGGTGATGGCCACGGCTCCCGACCCCCTGATTGCCGAAAACAAGATCAACCGCGAGCGGCCAGACGTCATAACCCTTGATGTCGAGATGCCGCGGATGGACGGCCTGACCTTTCTCAAGCAGCTCATGGCTCATAGCCCGATCCCGGTGGTGATGTGCTCGAGCCTCACCGAGAAAGGGGCCGAAATCACCATGAAAGCCCTCCAGTACGGCGCGGTCGATGTTATCAATAAACCGCGGATGGGGGCCAAACAATTTCTTGAAGAGAGCCGGGTTCTGATCTGTGACTCCGTCAAGGGGGCGGCACGGGCCAGGGTCCGCAAACTGGCCAGCCTAACCAGCACTCCGGAACCGAAGTTGACCGCCGATGTGATTCTCGATCGTCCGCGCCAGATCGAGACCTTTCGCACCACGGAGCAGATCGTTGCCGTGGGCGCTTCGACAGGCGGCACCGAAGCCTTGCGAGTCTATCTGCAGAGCCTCCCCTTCGATGCACCGGGGGTCGTGATTGTCCAGCACATGCCCGAGCAGTTCACCAAGGCCTTTGCCTCCCGGCTAAACGGTATCTGCCGGATCACCGTCAAAGAGGCCGCCGACGGTGACACCGTGATTCCCGGGCGCGCCCTGATTGCCCCCGGCAACCTGCATATGCTGCTCAAACGTAGCGGAACCCGCTACTATGTGCAGGTTAAGGATGGGCCGTTGGTCTGTCGCCACCGGCCATCCGTCGATGTCCTGTTCCGTTCGGTGGCCCGCTATGCCGGAATCAACGCCATCGGCATTATCATGACAGGCATGGGGGATGACGGTGCCCGGGGTATGCTGGAAATGAAAGAGGCCGGGGCGATCAACCTGGCGCAGGACGAGCAGTCCTGTGTAGTGTTCGGCATGCCCCATGAAGCTATAAAACTGGGGGGCGTCAATAAGGTGCTCTCCCTCGACCGACTCGCCGATGAGACCATACGCTGCTATCGCAGCCGCAGTTGACAGTGACGATACTCAAAGGGGACACCGATGCATAAGCCGACTGACGAAGAACTGATTGAGGAGATCCGGCAGCGGTTCGAGTTTAACCGCAACGCCCTGGAAGACATGCGGGCTTTAACCAGCAAGCTGGAAGTTATGAATGAGAAACTCAAGGACTCGGAATCGTTGAAGAGCCAGTTTCTCTCCAACATCAGGAACGAAATCAACAACCCGCTCTCTGCCATCATGGGGCTTGCCAGTCAGTTTCTCACCGCCAGCTGCGACCCGGACGTCTGCCGGCGTAATGCGCGGATGATCTACTCCGAGGCGTTCAATCTCGATTTCCAACTGCAGAACATCTTCATGGCTGCTGAGCTCGAAGCTGGAGAGGCCGAACCAGCCTACACCAATGTCGATATCAGCTCAGTGATCGATAGCTGCATCGACAAGCTCTCTTTTCGAGCACAAGAGAAACAGGTCGCTGTCAGCCGGTCGCTGCCCGATGATCTGGTCTTCGCCACCGATGCCAAGATGTTTGAACTCATCCTCATCAACCTGCTGGCCAACGGAGTCGAATTCAATCATACGGAAGGGAAACTGCAAGTCCAGATTGAAGAGAGTAGCAATGGCCTGAACGTGGCGGTGATCGACAATGGACCGGGGATAAAACCCGAAGATTGTGAAACGATTTTCGATCGTTTCAGGCAGTTGGAGAGTGGTTCCGCCAAGGGACACCGTGGACACGGTCTGGGTTTGAGCATCAGCTGGACCCTGGCCGAACTGCTCCAGGGAACCCTCGATGTCGACAGTCGCCCTGAACAGGGCAGCCGTTTCGTCCTGACCCTTCCACGCCCGCAGGCCGAAGTCGCCGGTTTCGCCAAGGACGCCAACCTGTTCCTGTTCGATCAGGATGAAGAGACCGAGACCTTCTAGGCACTGTAATGAACAGAGCAAGCGTCGACAACCCAGCCGAGATCAGCCGCCACTATCTCTACCCGGGAACTTTGTTCGTGCACAGCAAACCGCACCTGGTGACCACCGTGCTCGGTTCCTGTGTCTCGGTCTGCCTCTGGGACCCCATCGGCCGGTTCGGCGGCATCAATCACTACCTGCTTCCGCTCTGGAACGGCGAGGGCCTGCCCACACCCAAGTACGGCAATATCGCCATCGACAAGCTGATCGACCAGGTTCGCGGCCGTTCCACCAATCCGGATAAAATTATCGCCAAACTGTTCGGTGGAGCCTCAATGTGGGAAAAGGCCGACGGCCTGCTGGCCATTGGCAAACGCAACATCGAACTGGCTGAAGGGATGCTTGAGCAACGTAAAATACGGATCATCAGCAGCGACCTCGGCGGCAACCGAGGGAGAAAAATCATTTTCAATACGGAAGATGGTACAGTGCTGATGCGACGACAGAAAGGAATGGGTACCGAGTAACGGCGCAATCGAGAGACTCCCTGCCCTGCATACTCGAACCTCACCGCGTTTACAGCATCACTCCCTCTAAAAATTTTCCAAAAGGACCTTCACCCCGTGTAATTTATCTTGGCAGCGAACAGGCGCTTTCGCAGGTAGTCTGTTCCAAAAATCAACGGTATGCCCAACCAGGCCGCCAGGTAGACGAACCAATCGACAGGTCCAGTCCCCAGCACAGCCTGCAGCCAGGGAACGTAGAGGAGAGCCCAGGAAAAGACGATCTGAATGATGATCCCTGCCAGCATCAAGCGGTTCCTGATAATCCCGCCATCAAGGCCGGAGTGGAGGGCGGAACGACGTCCGATCAGGTTGCCAATCTGCATGAGCAGGATGGTTGCCAGGGCAATTCCGGTCGCCGAGCGATAAAGGGGATCGGTCATCGGCAGGTCAGCGCCAAATTCCCAGCCGCCCTGCATCAGCACCCAGAAAAACAGGCCAAGCGACCATATCGCCTCCAGCAGTCCAAGAAACAGGTAGCTGTGGACGACCAGACCCGGGCTGAGCAGGCGGAAATCTTTGCTCCGGGGTGGTTGGTTCATGGCTTCCGGATCAGGCGGCTCCTGTCCGAGAGCCATCGAAGGGATAATGTCGGTTCCGAGATCGATGGACAGGATCTGGATGACAGTGAGAGCCAGCGGTACCGGCAGCAGGATGTAAATCAGATAAGGGAGGATCTCTGGGCCATTGCTGACCAAGACATAGTTGGTGAACTTACGGATATTGAGGAAGACCGTTCGCCCTTCCTCGATCCCCGTAACGATGGAGGCGAAGTTGTCATCGAGCAGGATGATCTGGGCCGCGGAACGGGCCACGTCGGTTCCGCTTTTCCCCATGGCAATCCCGATATCGGGATTGCCATGGGGAAAAGCGGAACCGACGTG
>PKTY01000416.1 GCA_002869725.1 Desulfuromonas sp.
CCACGCAACCTCGGAAAGGGGGCGGCGCTACGGACTGCCGCCAAGTGGGGGCTTGAGCAGGGTTATCGCCACATGGTCACCATCGACGCCGATGGTCAGCACGCCCCAGCCGATCTTCCGCGCTTCTTTGCCGAGATCGAGCGATATCCTCAGGCGCTGATTGTTGGCCATCGTGATTTTGACCAGTCCTCGATTCCCGGCTCATCCCGCTTTGGCCGGACATTCTCCAATTTCTGGCTAAGGTTGCAGACCGGCCACCAGCTCAAGGACAGTCAGAGCGGTTTTCGCGCCTATCCGCTGATCATTTTCGAGCAGTTGACGTTCTGGTGCCGGCGGTACAATTTTGAGGTCGAGGTCTTGGTTCGTTCGGCATGGGCCGGGATCGAGTTGCGCGATGTCGATATCTCGGTCTACTACCCGCCGGGTGGAGAGCGGGTCTCCCATTTCCGCAGCTTTGTTGATAACTGGCGGCTGACCTTGCTCAATACCCACCTGACCGGGCGCTCGCTGGTCCCCTGGCCGCATCGCAAGATCATCGAGGCAGAGGGTGTCGATCCCCAGGGACGAACAGTTTCGGTTCTGCACCCGCTGCGTTCGATCCGGCAGTTGCTCAAAGAGAACAGCAGCCCGCGGGAGTTGGCTGTGGCTGCCGGAACCGGGGTGTTGCTCGGGGCTTTGCCGTTAATCTTTTGCCACACGGTCGCGATTCTCATGGTGTGCGGTTTCTTTCGTCTCAACAAGGTGGCAGCGATCAGCAGCAGTCAACTCTGCATGCCTCCCATCGTCCCGGCACTCTGCATTGAACTGGGCTACCTTATGCGTCACGGCGAATGGTTGACCGAGCTTTCGTTGCAGACTCTCGGTTACCAGGCTGTGCAGCGGATCTATGAATGGCTGCTCGGATCGCTGGTGCTTGCTCCGCTTTTGTCGGTTGCCGTCGGCCTGTTAACCTTGTCGCTGGCAAAACTGGTTCAAAGGAAAGATGTCGAAGCGCTCTGAGCAGAAAAAAGACTGGAGCAGCCGCAGCGTTGGCAGCAGCTGGCAACACCATTTTTTTTACCTGACGATCAAAGTTGGTGGCCGTCGTCTGGCCTATTTTGTGTTATATGTCATCGTTGGTTACTATGTGCTTTTCAGTCGCCTGACGCGGGAGAGAACAAGCCATTATATTGCCCGACGCTTTCCGCAAGACCGTGGGTTGAAGCGTCTCTTTCATTGTTACCGGATGATCCTCAATTTCGGAAAGGTGCTGATCGACCGGGCGGTGGTCGGCATTCTCGGACCCGGATCGTTCAGAGTTTCCCTTGACGGGCGGGATGAGCTGCTGAAAATCCGCGACGAGAATCGCGGCATGATCCTGATGACAGCCCATGTCGGCTGCTGGCAGGTCGCCATGTCGGTCCTCGAATTTCTCGAACGGCCGGTGCACATGTTGATGCGTCAGGAAGATGGCGACATTGACCGCCATTATTTTGAACATGCCGGGGTTGAGTGTCCCTACCGGGTCATCGACCCGGCCGGCTATCTCGGCGGCACCCTCGAAATGATCGGTGTGCTCAAACAGGGGCATGTCGTCAGTGTCATGGGCGATCGCCTGCTCGGCAGCGACCGGAGCAGCTGCAGAGTCGATTTGCTCGGCAGTGCCGCGACCTTGCCGTTCAGCGCCTATAAGATCGCGTCGGCAACCGGAGCGCCGATCGTTGTGTTCTTCACTCTCAAAGACGGACCGAACAGCTATCAGGTCCGGATCGCCAAGGTGATCCGAGTGCCGGAACTGGTTGGCCGCAAGGCTGAGACTTTTGCTCCGTACGCCCGGGAATTTGCCGGTTTGCTGGAAGAGTTCTGCGGGGAGTTCCCGTACCAGTTCTACAATTTTCACGACATGTGGTCGGCTGCGCCGTCGCCCATGATAAAAGGTGGACAGGAGTAATAAATGGAGATCAAGGAAAAGCTGAAACAGGTACTGATTGAAGACTTGAACCTCGAAGATGTTACGCCAGATGATATCGGTGATGACGAACCGTTGTTCGGCGATGGCCTCGGTCTCGACTCCCTTGATGCCGTCGAACTGGTGGTCATTGTCCAGAAGCACTTCGGAGTTGAAATCAAGGATATGGATGAGGGGCGTCCGGCGCTGCAGTCGATTAACACCCTTGCTGCCTTCATCGAGAAAAAATCGAACGGATGAGCCCTCGAGTCGCCATCACCGGACTCGGTTGTCTCTGTGGAGCCGGCATGAACCTGGCCGAGTGCATGGAGAGCATGTTTCACGGCGAACGCAACCCGCAGCCGCCGTTACGCTTTTCGACCGATCATCCGGTCAGCTATCCGGTGTTTGAGTTGCGCGACGAATTCAAGCTGCCACTCGACGACCAGGAGAAGGTTTATGCCAG
>PKTY01000095.1 GCA_002869725.1 Desulfuromonas sp.
AATTTCCGGTTCGGTCTTGCCTACACCGGAATAGACGATTTTCCGAGGATCGCATCCGACCTGCTGGGCGCGAAACAATTCACCACCGGAAACCATGTCAAAGCCGGCGCCGAGGTTGACGAAGGTTTTGAGCACCGCCAGGTTGCTGTTGGCCTTGATGGAATAGCAGACGAGGTGGGGAACGCTAGCAAAGGCCGAAGTGAACGCCTGCATATGGCGGCTCAGAGTGGCATGGGAATAGAGGTAGAAAGGGGTGCCAACCTGGGCGGCGATGTCTTTGACAGCGACATCTTCGCAATAAAGGTCATTGCCCTGGTACTGAAAGTGATTCATGGGATTCCTCTCCTGAAACTAGAACTCAGAACTATAAAGAAATGGTGGTGGTTTGGTTACCGGGAGCCTGGAACCTAAAGAGCTAATCCTTAACACAAGCTCGCCGGGGATGTCAAAAACTGCCTATGGTGTGATAACCAGGGTGTCTGAAAGGGCGCTTTCCAAAACCTGGTCAGCCTGTTGTGCGACGGTGCGGATGGCATAGACGTAGCTTCGGTCTATTTCAAAACCGCTATCCACAAAATGGGGCTGGGTGAGCAACTCCTGGTTGCGGGGAGCAGCACTAAAGGCCCGTCCGGGACGGCGGCGATAGACCTGGTAGCCGAGCAGTTCCATGTCCGCAGGTAATTCGCCGGCTTGCCAGCTGAGCAGCAGACCGCCATTTTGCCGTTCGGCCTTGGGCGCGGCGGGAGCGGGAGGCGGCACAGCCAGGGTCTGGCGTCGCTCGATGGCCGGCCCGTCCTGGCCCCAGCGATTAAAAGGCACCACCTTGTAGCTGTAGCCCAAACCGGGTTCAAGTCCGTTGTCGAGGAGAAACAGCCGGCCGTTGCGGCTCTGGGTATGTCCAAGGTAGTCGAGTTCTACCAGCCGCCATAGGGGCGCATTGTCCCGACAGTCGGGGCAGTCTTCCTCGGGGTTGAAGCTCTGACGGTAGATGCGGAACCCGGCCAAATCGGTTAATTCGCTGCCGTCCTGATTGCTGCGGGGCTGGCTCCAGCTGAGCAACAGAGCGTCACCCTGCTGGTGCAGGGTCATTTCCGGCGGTGCTGCCGGCAACGGTTGCGCCAGGGGCCGCACCGGGCCCTTGGTGCCGCAGCCGGCCAGCAGAAGCAGGGATAGTAGGGTAAGTGCCAGGGTGATCGGCCGCAATCGATGATTCATGATCTCAAGCCCTTTCGGCCCGTTCTTGGCGAGCCCGGGTGATCTCCCGCTGCACGGCCTCGCGGGCGGTACCGCCAGTGGCACGGCGGGCGTTGACCGAAGCGTCCAGGGTGACATAGTCGTAAATGTCGGCTTCGATGTGTTCCGAGAAGGAGCGGAACTCGTCAAGGCTCAATTCCGGAATGTCCTTGTCATGCTCGATGCAGTAGCGCACCGTCTTGCCGACGATTTCGTGAGCATCGCGAAAGGGGATGCCTTTGCGTACCACATAGTCAGCCACATCGGTGGCGGTGGAGAAACCCCGTGCCGCAGCTTCCCGCATGTTGTCCGCTTTGACGGTGAGTTGTGCGATCATGTCAGCAAAAACCTTGAGGCTGCCTTTAACCGTGTCTAAAGTATCGAACAGCGGTTCCTTATCTTCTTGCATGTCCTTATTGTAGGCCAGCGGCAGGGCCTTCATCACCGTCAGCAGGCTCACCATGTTGCCGTAGACCCGGCCGGTTTTGCCCCGCACCAGTTCCGGTACGTCGGGATTTTTCTTCTGCGGCATGATCGAGCTGCCGGTGCAGAAGGAATCGGAGAGAGAGATGAAGTCAAAGTCAGCGCTGGACCAGATAATCAATTCTTCGGACAGGCGCGAGAGGTGCATCATCAGGATGGCAGAAGCGCCGCAGAATTCCAGGGCGAAGTCCCGATCGGAAACCGAATCAAGACTGTTGCGGGTCACCCCATCAAAACCGAGTTGTTCCGCGACGAATTCCCGGTCGATAGGAAAGGTGGTTCCGGCCAAAGCTCCGGCGCCCAGGGGCAGCAGGTTGAGACGCTTGAAGAGGTCTTGGAGACGACCGGCATCACGGCGTAACATCTCGTAATAGGCCAGCATATGGTGAGAAAAGAGCACCGGCTGGGCGGTCTGCAGGTGAGTATAGCCGGGCATGATTACCGACAGGTTGTTTTCCGCCTGTTCAAGCAATGATTCCTGCAACTTATCAAGATAACCTTGAACCGTTTTCAGTTCATCCCGCAGATAAAGGCGTATATCAAGAGCTACCTGGTCGTTACGGGAACGGGCCGTATGAAGTTTTCCGCCCACTGAGCCGATGCGCGCGATAAGCTGCGCTTCGATGTTCATATGGATATCTTCCAGGGATACGGAAAACTCGAAGTTACCC
>PKTY01000194.1 GCA_002869725.1 Desulfuromonas sp.
TCCTGCAGAAACGTCTTGGCCGCTTCACTTTTGGCAAAAACCAGCAGACAGGAGGTATCGCGGTCCAGGCGATGGACCACATACACGCGGTTGCGGGATTTCGGATTGCCCCTGCGAACATAATCATTCAACAGGTAATGGGCCGTTCGCGTTTTGTCCCGGTCCGTACCAACAGTCAGCAGGCCGGGAGGCTTATCCACAATCAGGAGATCTTTATCTTCATACAGGATGGGCAAACCTCTCGGCTGGTGCTTCTTGGGTGGCCGCATCCCTTTATGCTGAGCATTCAATGAATTTTCCCTTCCATAGACTGTTTCTAAATTGAACGTTGGCAGTATATACTCTTTCGTGCGGCAATCACATGATTGCGCAACGGTTGGACAGAATACGTTCTGTTGGACAAGCTGGCACAAAAC
Source organism: Desulfuromonas sp. (assembly GCA_002869725.1). Lineage (GTDB taxonomy): Bacteria > Desulfobacterota > Desulfuromonadia > Desulfuromonadales > BM103 > BM103. The sequence goes on from PKTY01000194.1 coordinate 417, forward strand.
CAGATACATTCAAGTATCAGGTTAACAAAATATGTTAGCCTACTGAAGTATAACTAAAAACCTGTTCCGTCGATCAACTCAGAAGAACAATCGAGGGACCAGCGCGCATATAATACAGCTATTGGATCGATGAGTTGAGTTTGACATCAATTCCGCCAGAACAGCGGCTTCGGTGCATTGGCCAGGTAAGCGCCGCAAACCACCAACAGGCCCCCTCCAAGCAGAGAGAGATCGAGCGTTTCACCCAGTAACAGTGTCGCGAGGAGCACGCCGTTTACAGGCACAAAATTGATAAATACGGCAGCGCGCGAAGGACCGATTTTCTGAATACCTTCGAAATACCAGAGAAAGCCGATGACCGTCCCGAACAGGCCGAGATAACCGATACTGAGCCAGGTCATCCAGGAGAAGCCGACAGATTCCGGCAGGCTGCCATAATAAAGGGCGGGAAACAGCAACAGCAGCGTTCCGGCCAGAGAAGACCAACAAACCGCCGCCAGTGGAGACAGTCCCCGCATCGCTGTTTTGCCGATGATCGAGTAAAGCGTCCAGGACAGGACACAGCCGAAAATCAACAGTTCACCGGGACCGACGCCACCGCTCAGGATCAGCGTCGGGTGCCCCTTGGTAATAACCACCAGAGCGCCGACCACAGACAGGGGAATACCGACAATCCGGCTGAGCGGCAGGGATTCACGATAAATCAGTGCGGAACAGAGTGTGATGGAAACCGGGTTCAGGGCGATAATCAGGGCAGCACGCCCTGCCCCGATCAAGGTCAGGCCGTTGAAGAAGAACAGGTTGTAGGCAAAGATCCCGGTGAGGCCAAGGCCCGTAACTGCGAGAGCCTGGCGCAGGTCGAGCTTCGGAAGTTTCCCCTCGATTTTCAACAAGGCGAGCAGCAGAAAAACCGAAGCGATCGCAAATCGGAAAAATGCCGCGGAGACCGGATGGGCGTTGCCAGACAGATAACGTCCGGCGACGAAGGTTCCGCCCCAGAAGAATGCAACACCGAAAAGTTTGAGGTAAGTTTTCAAGATTCTCTTATTTGGAGAGCGGGACACTCCCCGGGAAGAGCCCCCAGCACGCGTCCAGGCGGCTCTCTTCATATGAAAAGGGTCGGTCTAAACGAACCGACTTTAATCTTATCGTCGGTGCAGGTCAACCATTGAGCGAACGAAAAATCATCCACGTCGACATGGACGCTTTCTATGCCTCGGTCGAGCAGCGCGACAACCCGCAGCTGCGCGGCCAGCCTGTGATCGTTGGCGGCGACCCCGGCTCGCGGGGTGTGGTCGCGACCTGTTCCTACGAAGCACGCACGTTCGGGATTCACTCGGCCATGTCGTCAGCACGTGCCTATCAGCTCTGCCCGCATGCCCTCTTCGTGCGGCCGCGTTTCGATGCCTACCGCGCCGTCTCGCTGCAAATCCGTGAACTCTTCCATGAGTACACCGACCTGGTCGAACCGCTCTCTCTCGATGAAGCGTTCCTCGACGTCACGGAGAACAAGCCGGGGATCGAGTACGGCAGCCGCGTGGCGCGAGAGATCCTGCAACAGGTCCATGAGCGCACCGGGCTCACCGCTTCGGCCGGTGTCTCTTACAACAAGTTCCTCGCTAAAATTGCGTCAGATGTCAATAAACCGGCCGGGTTGACTGTCGTCACACCGGCACAGGCACAGGAGTTTATTGCAGAACTGCCGATACGGCGTTTTCATGGCGTCGGCCGAGTGACTGAGAAACGTATGCTGGCGCACGGCATCATCACCGGGGCCGACCTGCGTCACCGCTCACTGGAGGACCTGCAACGCTGGTTCGGCAAGTCCGGGTACTATTTTTACAATATCGCTCGCGGCATCGATCACCGGCCTGTGGTCCCGAACCGGGTGCGGAAGTCGATCGGTAAAGAGACAACGTTGAATGAGGATTGCAGTGACAAGGGCGAGATGATGCTGATTCTTGCCA
>PKTY01000339.1 GCA_002869725.1 Desulfuromonas sp.
GAAACCGTGTTGCCGGTCGAGGACGACAGGTCGTGCAGGGTACCACTGATCAGAGGCATCGCAGGGGTGGCGAGCAGCAGTGCAGCTGCTGCAAGTACAAGAACCTTCTTCATTTTTCTACCTCCTAAGGTAAAGTTTTGTGATGCCTTCTGCATCACTTTTGTTGATGACTGTTTGGTGTTTTTCCCAGTTTCTGGGTATTGCCAAACAATGCTCTTAAATACTTTTCTTGCGAACGGACTATTTAAAAATATTAGCAAACAGCGTGCCATTTTCTTTTCGAATGCAAGATGCCAATGGCTCATGTTTGTTCCATGTCTTTAAGTTGTCGAAATAAATCAGTTTTTTAGGGCCTCTCTTTTGTTTTTGGGGCTGGGCTGTGCCGACCGATCAAGAGTAAGATACTCGTTGTGAATTGCCATTTGACTTGGTTAATTGACGTAGACTTGCGCCGATGGTTTAGATTAAGGTTGTGGCGCCTTTTCCAGGTATTTCTTGCTGTAATACTGCCAGATAGTAAATCGCTTATTTGTTACTTCTGCCACATAAATGCGGTCATTCTTGTCTATGGATACTGACTTGGGAGCTGCAAACCCAAGTCGATGGCCTGTATGTCCTCCTCCCAGCGTCAGGAGGAGTTGGCCAGTTTGAGTGTAAATACTTAATCGGGCAGCCCTTGAATCAATGATGTAGAGATTTCCTTCGCTGTCGAAAGCTACATCCTTGGGATTGTCCAACTGGTCAATTCTGTCGCCCCGTTCCCCGAACTTGCCAATAAACTCACCGTCCGGGCTGAAATACTCGATGCGGGCGTTGAACATGTCAGCCACATACAGGTTCCCGTTCGATGCAACGCCTAGTCCTTGCGGCGCGTGGAAGGCTCCATCGGCATTACCACGGCCCAGGCCGATATCGAATAAATGTTCTCCTCCCATGTTGAAAACTCTGACCTTGTTCGCAATCGCATCGGAGGCGTAGATTCGATTACGCTCTTCATCAAGAGCAAGATAAGAAGCTTTTTTTAAAATGTCATGTCCGAATGAGAACAGCGGTTCTTTGTCGGAAGAGAAAACCATGACGACATTGCGACTGCCATCGGCGACATAAATGTTTTTGTTGGAGTCGATTGCTAGCCCGAGAGGGAGGTCAAATGTGCCAGCTCCCCCAATTCTGCTGATCTTTTGTTCATTGAAGTCAAAGATATGGACGGTTTTGGCATGGATGTCGGAGATAAAAACTTTCCCTTCTCCGTCACTGGCAATGCCGAATGGGCTCGTAAGGGCGAAGTCGGCCACATCGCCGATTATGAAACGGCGCAAAGCGACCATTCCCGGGGTTTGCGGAAAGTCCTTTTTGGAATAAAAATTACCGATGAATTCCAGTCGGGGTGTGTCTGGTGGTGGCGGCCATACAATCTTTTCGGGTTGTTTTTTTGCACATCCTGATAGAAGGCATAGTGCAACTGTAAATAAAAACAAGAATCTTTTCATGAAGTTTACATATCCCTCTTGCAGTTGTTGGAAATCGTTTTCTTCTTTTTTCAGTTGCCTTGTGAAATGCCCCATTCTTTTTTTAAGAGCCTCTATTCACTGTAGGTTCTTTATTGAAGAATTCGTAGTAGCAATATCTAAACCAATTGAATATAAACTGATTTAGTTGGTTGAATCAAGAAGGAATTCGATGTGTTCGTGAGGTGAAAATTCTTGAGAAATGAATGTATTTTAGATAATGCTGGTTGTTGTTGTTCATCTCATGTGGCAATGTGTGATTAGATAAGTCATGAATGAGGGGATGGTTGATGAATATCGAACAGATGAAGTCAGTGCTGCGGGAGATACTGGTTAACACCGAACTGACCCCCTGCGTGGTCGGACATCGCGGTGTTGGCAAGAGCGCCGGCATTATCCAGGTCTGCCGAGAGATCGGTCGCGAATATGTTTCCCTGAGGTTGGGGCAGATGGAGGTCGGCGATCTGGTCGGCATCCCCTACCGTGAGGGGACGGTGATGCACTGGTCGCGTCCCTCCTGGTGGCCGGACGACGACGCGCCGGAGACGGTGGTTCACTGCGACGAGCTTAATCGGGCGCAGCAGGAGGATACCCTGCAGGCGATCTTCCAGTTTGTCGAGCCGCCGGTCGAACGGCAACGGCGGGCGCTGCACACCCACACCCTGCATCAGAAACATAAGGTCGTGGTATCGATCAACCCGCCGGACGGTAGCTATCAGGTCGCCAGCCTTGACCGGGCCCTGCTCGATCGGATGGTGATGATCTACGCCGAAACCGATTACCGCTGCTGGGCCCGCTATGCCGCCGCTCAAAATTTCGACCCCGAGGTGCAGCAGTTCATCGCCGCCAGCCCGAACCTGCTCGCCC
>PKTY01000337.1 GCA_002869725.1 Desulfuromonas sp.
CGATCTCATTGATCCTGAAGGGCGCACTGGTCGCCGGCGCAACAGGTGATGCGGTCGGCGTCCACTTTGATGGCGGTGCCGACAACAGCCTGCTGAATTACGCCTCCTTGTTGACCCTTGAAGGTGTCGACGGCATGGCGCTGTTGGGCGGAACCGGCAGCGAACAGGTCGACAACTACGGGACGGTGATTGGCAACTTTGACCTCGGCGGCGGAGCCAACGCCTTCTATAACCACGAGGACAGTTGGCTGTTCCCGGGCGCAACAGCGTTTCTCGGCAGTGGCAACCTGCTGACCAATGCAGGCTTCCTCTCCCCCGGGGGCCTGGATCGGGTGCAGACGACGTCTTTGATCGGAGACTTTCTCCAGACTGAGACCGGATTCTATATCGCGGACCTTGATTTTAACGGCAATGTCGCTGACCGGCTGGACGCCAGTGGTGAAGCCGTGGTCGACGGGCAGATTGACCTGAATACCCTGCATCCCGAGAACCTGCTGCCGGGGAGCCACGATGTTGTGATCATCTCCGGCGAAGACGGACTGGTCGATGTCGGGACAGAGTTGTCGGTTGCACCGTCAGCCGTAGTGGGTTATCAGCTGACGATGCCTGATACAAACAGTTTGGCTGTCGGACTTGATGTTGATTTCTCTCCGGAAGGGTTGACGGGCAATCTCGAAAGGATCGGTGATTATTTTAACCGCATCCAGTTGGCAGGCGGTTCCGCCGAGATGGGTCCCGTTATTGCCGACCTGTTTGGGCAACCGGATCTTCCCTCCCTGGTAACCACTTACGATTACATGAATCCCGATTATTACGACCACTTCACCCAGACAGAGCTGGATGTGACGCGACAATTGAACCGGATGGTGCTGCGGCGGATGCAGGCGGTTCGTCGAGATGACCAGACATCGCCAAGCCTGTCTGGGACGAGACGAGCGGTTGGTCGCGATGAGCGGGTCCACCTGGCGTTTGCCGGCAGCGATCAACAGGTCGCCGGCCTGTTTGACCGTTCGAGTACGAAACGCGATTACGGAGTTTGGCTGAATATCTCCCGTTTGAACAGCGACCAGCAGGGGACTGAAGAGTTTGATGGGTTTGATGCGGAGTCCCGGGTGCTGGCTGCAGGGGTCGACCGTCGCTTTGGCGATCAAGGGTTGGCAGGCCTGAGCTTCGGCTATTCACGGGCAACGCTTGATCTCGATGATCACGTCAGCGATGGTCGGATTGAAGGTTTCCATCTCTCCCTGTACGGGGGCTATGACACCGAGGACTTGTATGTCGACGGGATCCTTTCGTACGGTCGACAGGATTACGACAACGATCGCCTGACCAGGGTTCTTGGTGACTACAGGCTCGCCACCAGTGATCATGACGGCAACACCCTGTCACTGTTCGGTGAGGTCGGACGTCACCTGAAGATGGAAAACTGGCTGGTTCAGCCGTATCTCTCCTTGAATTACATTTATCTTGATGAAGGCAGCTTCTCCGAAGAAGGTGCCGAGATGTTGAGCCTCAACGTGAAGAGGCGGTCAACACAGAGCTTGTTCTGTGATGCGGGAATCCGGTTTACAGGACTCTTTGAGACGGTAGCGGGTGTCGTCAGCCCGGGGATCAGCCTGGGGTTGAGCCACGATTTTGGTCTGGATGACCGGACCGTGCGTGCCGGTTTCGCTGGTTATCCTGGCGCCAGCTTCAGTGTCGAAGGTCGTGAGCCGGAACGGGTTGGTTTCCTGGGCGGACTCAGTCTCAGTGTCCGCGGGGAAGGCGGCGTCAGTGCTGCCCTGAAATATCAGCATGAAGTGCGACATGATTTCAAGGCCAGAGAAATTCTGGCTGAAATCAGGGTGGCGTTCTGAATGACTTTTGCGTGTGGGGTTTCATAATCGTAGAGAACCTGCCTTTGCGAAGGTTATGGCCGGCAGGGAGCCTTTTAACGTGAATGTCGTTGCTGGGACTTGTCGACAGCGCGTGCCAGGGCCTGAAGCTTTTCGGAGACCCGAACGGGGTGGGCTGGTGTCGTCGCCAGAGTGCGAAGAGCCTCTGGCAGGCGCTTGAGCTGGACGGTGGCACGCTGCCGGATGTCTAAGAGCGGCTCCGGCGGCGTGAGACGTTTCCCCTCCTTCATGTGCGGCCGGAGCAGTGGCTCTCCAGTCAGCACGTCATCATCAAGTGTGAGAATGTCTCCCTGCATCCGGCCCTGTTTGTCGTATCTCCTGTAGACTTGCTTGCGCCCCGGCCAGGTGGCCTTTCCTTCCGAACGCTTGCGTCGGGCAATATGGGCATACTCGGTGAGCTTGTAGGCGCAGTCCAGGTAGGGTGCGTCGGCAGAGGTGTCCATGCTGGTGCCGATGCCGAACCCGTCGATGGGTGCGCC
>PKTY01000225.1 GCA_002869725.1 Desulfuromonas sp.
CATCGTGCAGGGTGAAGTTCGGTTTGCCGGGGCTCGGCTCGCTGACCTTGCGGTCAAGTTCGAGCTCGGCCCAGTGCTGCATGATCTCAGGTTCGCGCTGTGGCAGGTTGCCGCGCATCGGGAAATCTGTGACCGGTAAGTTGAGAGTCTCTTTGTAATCCATAATTCAGCTCCGCGGGCCCCTGTTGGTGCAGATTTAGAACACCGCAACTTATCAAAACGGCTGAATAAGTCAAGGTAAATCAGGTCTTTCGCCCGGCCGATTGATCGTCTCGGCAGGCCGTTCGGGTGCTCAGCAAAGCTGCTTTCGACGGGCGTGCAGGCAGGTCTGGTCAAGTGGACATTCTGCACATAATGTGCTCTGATTGCGACAGCAGGTTTTGGCAAGCTGGACGATCTGGGCGTGGTAATCGTTATACAGGGCGACCTCTTCGGGAAGATGCTGCATGAATAATTGGCGGACCTGATCATAGCTTTCGTTGCCCTGCAGGAGACCGATGCGCTGGAAGATGCGCCTGGTGTAAGCGTCAACCACGAAACTGGGGCGTGCTGCTGCGTAGAGAAGGATCGAGTCGGCCGTCTCCGGACCGATTCCCGCCAGGGCCAGGAGCCGGATGAGTCCGATCTGGCTGGTCGTGAACAGGAGCAAGAAGACGAGGAAGACGACAGCGAGAGTTATGAAGAGACCACTAAGGATGCCATCAAGATCTATTTGAAGGATATCCAGAAAACCACTCTTCTGACCGCGGAACAGGAGCGCGAACTGGCACGGAAGATCGCCAAAGGCGATATGGCGGCCCGTGACCGGATGATCGAATCGAATCTGCGGCTGGTGGTTAAGATCGCCAAGCGCTACATGAATCGCGGCTTGCCGTTTCTCGACCTGATCGAAGAGGGGAATCTCGGTCTGATCAAAGCGGTCGAGCGCTTCAAGCTGAGTAAGGAGTGTCGTTTCTCCACCTATGCTACCTGGTGTATACGTCAATCCCTTGAGAGGGCCTTGGTCAACCAGAGTCGGACCATTCGCTTACCGGTGCCTGTTTCGGACGATATCAACAAGTTCATAAAGGTGACCCGCACTCTGGTTAACGAGTTCAACCGCGAACCGCAGGTCAAGGAAGTCGCCGAGGCGATGGGGGTCGAGGCGGCTTACGTGCGCAGACTCATGGTTCTATTACGCAAGACCTACTCCATTGAACACCCGATGGGCGAGAACAGCGACTACAGTCTGATCGATACCATTGAGGACACCTCCTCGGTCAACCCCGAGGAACTCTCCGAATGGCTCAACAAATACCAGATTGTTTTGGGCCTTTTGGCAACTCTCAACGATAATGAGCAGGAGATCATTGCTCTGCGCTATGGTCTCAATGATCGCGAACCGCAAACCCTTGACACCATCGGTCGCCAGTTCGGAGTAACCCGTGAGCGCATCCGCCAGATTGAGTCGAAAAGTCTCGAAAAGTTGCGTACTCTGATTACTGAGCAGTCCGACCTGATGCAGGACGATTGAACTTGAGAGCACAATTATCGTTTGATGTTTTCGTTTAAGCATAGGAGTCGAAATGGACGAGTTGAAAAACATTATCCGCGATATCCCTGACTTTCCGAAAAAGGGGATCGTTTTCAAAGATATCACCACGCTGCTCTCCGATGGTCGCAGTTTTCACCGGATGATCGACCTGATCGCCCATCGCTATGTTGGGCAGCACATCGACAAGATCGTCGGTGTCGAAGCGCGTGGTTTCATCCTCGGCGCGGCCTTGGCCTACAAACTCGGTGTTGGAGTAACCTTGGTGCGCAAGCCTGGCAAACTCCCCTACAAGACCCGTCAGGTCACTTACGAACTCGAGTACGGAACCGATACCCTCGAGATTCATGAAGATGCTTTTAAGGCCGGAGAACGGGTACTGATTGCCGACGACCTGCTGGCGACTGGTGGCACCGTCTCCGCAGTGGTCAATCTGGTTGAGGGGCTAGGCGCCGAACTGATCGAGTGCGCCTTCATGGCGGAACTCGAATTTCTGCAGGGGCGCAGTAAACTTCCGGAAGGGAAGGTCTTCAGCCTGCTGAAGTTCTGACGAAATCAACGGATAACTGCCCCCGTAGCTCAGCTGGATAGAGCAACCGCCTCCTAAGCGGTAGGTCGTGCGTTCGAATCGCGCCGGGGGCGCCAAATATAACAGCCACTTAGCGGGATTTGCTAGGTGGCTGTTCTTGTTGCGGGACCGGATGTAAAGCTTGGAGATGAATGCAACTGTGAATTTATGATGAAATATTTGGGTCTCGCTAAAGACCTGTCTTAAGGAGTCAGCCGTTATAAACAGATTCAACGTATATGTTTGATCATTTTCCAATCACCACCG
>PKTY01000271.1 GCA_002869725.1 Desulfuromonas sp.
CCCCTCACTAGAAATCTGTTTGGCACATCGGTTGCTTATTGCACCACTACAGGTTTCAAATGTTTTAATCTGGAGACGTTCAATGCAGCAGTCCCTGACGAATACCCACCATGACAGCAAACCGGAAACCCGCCCCGGCTTTATGGACATCCTGCTCTACGTCCTGGCCGGCAGCTCAATGACGATCATCAGCATCTCTTTTCTGCTCTGGCTGCGCTTCTGAACCTAGAGAGACGTTTTCTACCGACAAAAAGCCCGAGGTCTACCGACCCGGGCTTTACTGTTCTTCCTAGATCCTGCCAGCGGCAAGGCCCGAAGCTACAGACCGCGCATTCTCACTTCTTCAACATACCCCCTGGCCAGCTCGGCTAAGCCACGCACACGATCTGCGGAGTAACAGGGAAGCGACCGTGCATTTTCCGCCAGGGCGTGCTCGGCATGGTACTGCTGAAAGACCCAAAGAGCTGCCCCTCGAATCCGCTCCCCCCATTCTGTAACGACCGCTTCGTCGATCCACCCCGGCACGCAGGTCGTGCGATATTCGACCTGAACCGAACTGCGCAGAGCGAGCTCAACACTCTTCAGCAAAGCGGCGGTGTCGACTCCACCCTGATGCAGTTCAGGGTACCGTACCAGGGAGGTCTTGAGATCGATGGCCAGATAATCGACCAGCTTCCTCTCAAGCAGCGCGTCAATAACCTCCGGCATCAGGCCGTTGGTATCAAGCTTGACCCCCAGACCAAGTTCCTTGAGCCGCTTAACAAACTCCAGTAGATCATCACCGAGGGAGGGCTCCCCACCGGAAAGCACCACCCCGTCGATGAACGGTCGCCTTGAGGCGAGCTCACCCAGCAATTGATCAGAGTCGAGATCTGGATAGGCCCCTGGCTCGAGGACCAGGGCCGGATTATGACAAAAGGGGCAGGTCAAGTTGCACCCACCCCAGAACAGCAGAGAAGCAACCCGCCCGGGGTAGTCGAGCAGGCTGGTCCCCTGAAAACCTTTGACGCCCATCAGCTATCGCCGGAAGTTGACGTAAAACTCGGCGTCCCTATTTGCTTTCGACCACATACTCGCGACGATCTTTGAACTCTTCTTTCTTCCCCTTGTTCCACTGCTGGACCGGACGGAAGAAGCCGCAGACTCTTGAGTAGACTTCGGTTTTCTCTATACATTTACTCGACATTAGGTCCTCTCCTTAATAGTAGGGACAACATCACGCAGCCTCTCCCGCATGCTGATGAGGGCAGGAAAAATGTTCTCCCGGAATGTAGCCGTGCTCCGGACAGATCGTGAAGGTCGGACTGATGGTGAAGTAAGGAAGGTGGAAATTTTCGGCGATGCGCCGCACAACGATACGGGCGCTGCGCCAGTCATCGAGCCGCTCACCGAGAAAACCGTGGAACACGGTCCCGCCGGTGTAGAGCGTCTGCAGGCTGTCCTGATGGGTGAGCGCCTCAAAGATGTCGTCGGTCGAACCGACCGGCAACTGGGTCGAGTTGGTATAGTAAGGGGTCGCCTCGCCAGCCGCGATGATGTCCGGATAGCGGTCGCGGTCGGCCCGGGCCAACCGGAAACTGGTCCCTTCGGCCGGTGTCGCCTCCAGGTTGTAGAGGTGGCCGGTCTCCTCCTGGAAAACCTCCAGCTGACTGCGCATGAACTGCAGGGTCCGCAAGGCCAGGCTTTTCCCTTCACGGCTGTCGATCCCCTGACCGACCAGGTTGAGCATCGCCTCGTTCATACCGATCAGACCAATGGTCGAGAAATGATTATCCCAGTAGTGACCGCTGCGCTGATAAACCCCCTGCAGGTAGAAACGGCTGTAAGGGTAGAGTCCACTTTCCGTAAACCGCTCGAGCTGCTTGCGCTTGATCTCAAGAGATTCGTGCCCGAGCTGCATCAGTTCGGCAATCCGCGCGAAAAAACCTTCAGGGTTCTCTGCCTGGTAGGCGGCTCGCGGCAGGTTGAGAGTGACCACGCCAATCGACCCGGTCAGCGGGTTGGAACCAAACAGCCCACCACCGCGCCGGCGCAGTTCGCGGTTATCGAGGCGCAGACGGCAGCACATGGAACGCGCATCTTCCGGGTCCATGTCGGAATTGATAAAATTACTGAAATAGGGGATCCCGTACTTGGCGGTCATCTCCCAGACCGGCTTGAAGCGCGGGCTCTCCCAATCGAGTTCGCGGGTGATGTTGACCGTCGGAATCGGGAAAGAGAAAATCCGGCCCGAAGCGTCCCCCTCCATCATCACCTCGCAGAAGGCGCGATTGAACAGATCCATCTCCTCCTGAAAGTCGCCATAGGTGGCCGCCATCAGTTGACCACCGATCACCACGGCCTCGTCCGCCATCCCCCGCGGCGGAGTCAGGTCGAGAGTGATATTGGTAAAAGGGGTCTGGAAGCCGACCCGGGTCGGCACATTCATATTGAAGATGAACTCTTGCATCGCCTGGCGAACCTCATGGTAGGCCAGACCGTCGTAACGGATGAACGGCGCCAACAGCGTGTCGAAATTGGCGAAGGCTTGGGCACCGGCGGCTTCACCCTGCAGGGTATAGAAAAAGTTGACCACCTGACCGAGGGCCGTGCGCAGCCTTTTCGGCGGCGCACTCTGAACCTTGCCGTAGGCGCCGCAGAACCCCTTGAGCAGAAGGTCCTTGAGGTCCCAGCCGCAACAGTAGACGGAGAGCATGCCGAGGTCATGCAGATGGAAATCACCGCCGCGATGCGCTTGGGCGATATAGTCGGGGTAGATCTTGTTCAGCCAGTAGTTGCTGGTGATATGTGAGGCGATATGGTTATTGAGCCCCTGCAACGAGTAGCCCATGTTGGCGTTCTCGTTGACCCGCCAGTCTTCCTGACTGAGGTAGGAGTCCATCGACTCGATGGACTCTTTGATGAAGGTCTGGGTCTCGCGCAGCCGGGCATGCTGCTGCCGGTAAATGATGTAGGCCTTGGCCGTTTTGGCATGGCCGTTCTCGATGAGAATCTTTTCGACCAGATCCTGGACGTTTTCAACGGTCGGGATCCGTCCGTCCTTGTAGATGACGTCAAGAATCCCCACCACCTGCCGGGCAATGCCGGCCGCCTGCTCCATGTCGCTGCCGCCCACCGCCCGCACTGACTGTTGTATGGCATGGGCGATCTTCTGCTCTTCAAACGCGACCAGCCGGCCATCCCGCTTGCGAATGAACTCCAGCATCATTAAACCTCCCCTCATAAAAAACGACTCAACCGCGAAAAAATTTAGCACAAACCCCTGAGGGCACAAAGTAAAAAACACTATATTTGGCGCAAAAAAATCTTTCCAACCACAACATGTTGTGAAAAACCAGGTTCACAACCTGTGGACAAATTGGCATATACCCGACTAAGTTTCCGGCATCACTGACGATCTCTGAACATCTTTCAGACCTCTCATCAGGAGACAAACCACACACAAAAAACCGGGGCGGCAGCTTTCATAGCTGTCGCCCCGGTTTGCTCAAAAAGTTGACGAGTACAAATTAACTCAAACGCTCCACCGTCGCCTGCAGCTCGGCATGGAGATCTGGAGGAAGATCGTTGCGGCCAAGCAGCGATTCGATCTGAGTCTCAGCATCCTTTTTCCATCCCTTGGCCAGATAAACCTGGGCAATCCGCAGCGGCCAGCGTGGGTTGTCGCGCTCCTGGCGCAAGGCCGACTTGAACGATTCGAGGGCCTTGCCGAGTTGCTCTCCCCGGCGCAGCAGAAATTCGGCCAGCAACGGATGAATCCCCCCGCCGCAACCACCGGCCGGCAATCTGCGCAACAGCTGCTCGGCTTCGTCAAAACGTTGCTCTCGTTCCAGAAGCTGGGCGCAGAGAACACAGAGGTTGGGGTCATTCTCCCCCTGGCTTAGGGCTTCGAGGCCAGCGGTCAAAGCGGCCTGCGCCTCGCCCTTTTGAACATGCAGCTCGGCCAGACGGGCCCAGCAGTAGGAAGCAAACCGTCCCTCAGCGATGGTCTGTTTGAGTAGCTGCTGAAGAGCTGCGACCTGGCTGGAACGGGCCATCGCTGCCACCAGGGAGTCAAACGCCTGGAACAGCAGCGGGTCGCGTTGCAGCGCCTGCTGCAAATCTCTGATCGCTGGCTTCAATTCTCCCGTTCTGGCCAGAAGCGCCCCACGCTCGGCGAAAAACAGCGCCCCACGGCCCGACGGCGAAACCTGCTCCAGCAGATCAGCGCCCCGACGATCATCGCCATCCTGAATAGCCAGCCAGGCCTGGCGCAGTGCCGGTTCAGCCGCCTGGTACTGTTGTGCCTGTTCGGCAGGCATGGCAGCCAACAACAGCTCCAGCCGGCCCTCCTCGTCGAGATCAGGACTATCGGGGGCACTGGCCATCACGGACGTGGGCCCGCAGGCTGGACCGCAGGAACTGCTGCAATCGTGCCCCGTGGCAACCTTGCGAGCGGCAGGAGCCTCAAGCTGGCCTTCTGTCGCCAGGTTCGACAACGCCTGAGAGGTCTCCTCCTTCAGTTCTCGGGAGCGGGCTTGTTCGTTGGCCAGGCTGAAATGCTCTCTGGCCTTGATCAGTTCGCCGTTGCGCTGAGCCCAACGTCCTTCCTCCAGATTGAGCGAGGCCAGCTGATCACCGGCCTCGCTGTCGAAGCGGACAGTCTCTTGGGCCTGTTCCGCTGTCAAGACCGTTCGGTCGATGCGTTTGACAGCATTCAGCAGTGCCGCCCACTCCTTATGAGCGGCCAGCTTGCGCAGATTCTCCATCGGATCCTTGCTGCCAAACAGATTTTTCAGAAAGCTCATATCACACCTCGCTCACAAAAGTTCATTTCCGCGCACACCATACTGGAAGTACCGAGTAAAATCACCCTCGAATCCACAACGAAAAGCGATTGATCGTGGCATCATCAGCAGTTGCAGCCTCTCCGGCAATAGTGGTATAAGCCCTTTTCACTTCACAGAAATCCGTTAGCGAGGACATGCCATGAGCGAAGACACCAAAAAAATCATCTACTCCATGGTCGGCGTCAGTAAAAACTACAACAACAAGCCGATCATCAAGGACATCTCCCTCTCCTATTTTTACGGGGCGAAAATCGGCGTACTCGGCCTCAACGGTTCGGGAAAATCGACCTTGCTCAAGATCATGGCCGGAGTCGACAAAGAGTTCAATGGCGAAACCATCCTTTCGGAAGGCTTCACCGTCGGCTTTCTTGAGCAGGAGCCGCTGGTCGATTGCAACAAGACCGTGCGCGAGGTGGTCGAGGAAGGGGTTCAGGAGACCGTCGACCTGCTCAAGGAATTCGAAGAGATCAATGCGGCCTTTGCTGATCCGGAGGCCGACATGGAGTCCCTCTGCGAACGCCAGGCCGTGGTCCAGGACCGTCTCGACGCCCTCGACGCCTGGGAACTCGACTCGCGTCTCGACCTGGCTATGGACTCCCTACGCTGCCCTCCCGGCGACACCAAGGTCGAGGTGCTCTCCGGCGGGGAAAAACGTCGCGTCGCCCTGTGCCGACTGCTGCTGCAGAAACCCGACATCCTGCTCCTTGATGAGCCGACCAACCATCTCGACGCCGAGACCGTGGCCTGGCTGGAGCAACACCTGCAGCGTTACGAGGGGACCATTATCGCCGTTACCCACGACCGTTATTTCCTCGACAATGTCGCCGGCTGGATTCTCGAACTCGACCGCGGCCACGGCATCCCCTGGAAAGGGAACTACTCAAGCTGGCTGGAACAGAAGCAGGAACGCTTGCGCAAGGAAGAGAAAGCTGAAAGCACCCGACAGAAGACTCTGCAACGCGAACTGGAGTGGATCCGCATGAGCCCGAAGGCGCGCCACGCCAAGGGACAGGCACGAATCAACGCCTACGAGAAACTGCTCAACCAGGATGCCAGCGAACGCGAGCGTAACATGGAGATCTACATCCCGCCCGGCCCGCGCCTCGGTAATACCGTTGTTGAAGCCCAGGACGTCTCCAAAGGCTACGGCGACCGGCTGCTCTGTGAAAAGATGAGCTTCATGCTGCCGCCGGGGGGCATCGTCGGCGTGATTGGCCCCAACGGGGCCGGCAAGACCACCCTGTTCCGCATGATTGCCGGGCAGGAGCAAGCGGATTCAGGACGTTTCAAGACCGGCGACACGGTCAAGCTGGCCTATGTCGACCAGGACCGACCACTCGATGACAACAAGACCATTTTCGAAGAGATCGGCGGCGGCCAGGAGCAGATCATGCTCGGCAAGCAGCTGGTCAATGCGCGCGGCTACGTCGCCCGTTTCAACTTCTCAGGCGGCGACCAGCAGAAGAAAGTCGGCGTCTTGTCCGGTGGCGAACGCAACCGGGTACACCTGGCTAAGATGCTGCGTGAGGAATCGAACCTGCTGCTGCTCGACGAGCCAACCAACGATCTCGACGTCAACACCCTGCGCGCCCTCGAGGAAGCGCTGGAGAACTTCGCCGGCTGCGCGGTGGTGATCAGCCACGATCGCTGGTTCCTCGACCGGATCGCCACACACATTCTCGCCTTCGAGGGAGACTCTCAGGTCGTTTGGTTCGAGGGGAACTACTCGGAATACGAAGAGGACCGCAAGAAGCGTCTCGGCAGAGATGCTGACCAGCCGCACCGCATCCGCTACCGCAGCCTGACCCGGCAGTAACGACAGGCTATAATGCTGGCTGAGGCTGCCCTTTCAAGGACTTTTCTCAGCCAGCTGCCGCGACCAAACCACAGCACGCCAATCGACGGTGTTATAGTCGGCCAGCAGCGCCAGGGGGATGAAGGTGTCGAGCTCAGCCGTATCCTGACCGGTCAGCTCCCGGGCGAATTGGCGCAGAATCACGACTTCTTTGGCAAAGATCTCCCGAAACTCAGCCCGCAGGATATCGGTAGGCAGGGTTTCGGGGTCACCTTTGTGCAAGGTACAGACTGTCCCTTCGAAATCCTCCCCAGAACAATCGACGTTGGGCAACCCATGCAGCCGGCAGATCAGCGGTCGCGCTGAATAGACCAGACACACCCCTTCTTCACCGAGCAGAGGACATGGCGTCTCATCGTCTTCAGGCATCTCGGTCCACTCCCGCTCCGGAAGCCCGTTGAGCAGAAGCGGCTGACCAAGGCCCGGCCAACGCTGCTGAAGCTCATTCAAGCGCAGCCTGCACCTGAACAAAACCGTTTCACGAATCGTCTCCGGCAGCTTAGCAAATGCTCTCTTGAGCAGGAATGCATCGAGCAGGGTGATGTCAAACAGGCCCCGGCAGCAGGAACCGCATCCAGCGCGACAGGCAAGCATCTCCCCACCGGCTTCAACACAGCGCGAGAACCACTGGTCAACAGTGCCCTGCAGGCTCAGATAGTCGTGTTCGAGTTGAGGATTGATCTGCATCTTTCAACCATAGTGCTGGACCTTGTTCATTGACAAGTGTCGAAGTAGTGTCTCTTTATCTCAAAAGAGGTTTACAGGCCATTGAGGGTCCGACTAGACTTGCAGGTGAACTTGCAGCGGAGGAAACGATGTCAAAGGGGAGCAGACAGGTCGAATGTCGCAGCGGGGTCGAACAGGTCATTCACGACTTCTGGGCAACTCCACAGAACACCCTCAAGATGCCTTGCGATGAACCGGCCTGGGCCAAACCTCTGATCGGCATTGCCCGAGGCTCCGACCCCCTGTTCACCCAACTCAAGGAAGAGATCGGCCCCTTCTACTGGACGCCACTCGAAGCCTTCAAGATCGCCTTTCCCGAGGCCTCCGCTAGAGCCACTGACCTTTCGGTGATTGTCTACGTCCTGCCGCAAACCGAGGCCACCCGCCGCGACCAGCGACAAGAGGAGGCAGTTCCTGCCGAGCGCTGGGCCCGGTCCCGTTTTCATGGAGAGCAGTTCAACTGCGCCCTGCGCCTTCACCTGGCCGAGCGACTGACTGAAGCCGGCTACCCGGCAGTGGCTCCGGAGCGCCTCTCCCAGTTTGCCTACCGGCAGAGCGAGCGCTTCGGGCTGGCGTCCAACTGGTCGGAACGTCACACTGCCTGGATTGCCGGTCTCGGCACCTTCGGCCTCTCCGACGGGCTGATCACCCGCGCCGGCAAGGCGGTACGCTTCGGTTCAGTGGTGGCGAAGATCGATCTCGCAGCGACTCCACGTCCCTATGTCGGGTACCAGGACTGGTGCCTGTGGTTCGCCAAAGGGACCTGCGGTGTCTGCCAACAACGTTGCCCGACCGGAGCAATTACCGATCAGGGGCACGATAAGCCGAAATGTTTCGATTACATCCGCAAGGTCACCGCGCCCTATGTTCAGCAGCACTACGGCTTAGGCGACACCCCCTGCGGTCTGTGCCAGGTTGGCATCCCCTGTGAGGAACGCTCGCCGCTCTGAACCTCAAACCTCTCAAATTCAACTCTTTCCCAACTCCCTGGAACGCCTGGTGGCCGCTGTCACGGCCGCCATCAGCGCGGCACGCAGGCCATGATCTTCGAGAGCACCGATCCCTGCGATGGTGGTGCCGCCAGGCGAGCAGACCTTGTCGCGCAAAAGGGCTGGATGTTCGCCACTTGAGTCGACCAACTGAGCCGCACCGAGAACAGTCTGGGTAGCCAGCACCCGCGCAAGATCGGCCGTCAAACCCTCCTGAACCCCTCCCGCAGCCAACGCCTCGATAATCGTATAGACGTAAGCCGGACCGGAACCGGACAGGCCGGTCACCGCATCCATCTGTCCCTCGCCAACCTCGACAACGACTCCGACCGTTTCGAAAATCTTCCTGGCAAGAGCAAGGTCACCCTTGGCGGCATAACGACCCGAGCAAACGGCCGTTGCTCCAGCAGAGACCAGCGCCGGGGTGTTCGGCATGGCCCGCACCACCCGCGGCTCGCCTTTCAGTAAAGACTCAATGGCCTCTGTTGTAACTCCCGCGAGAATCGAAACCAACAGCTTCGAGGCTGTCAAGCTGCCGCAAAGGTCTGACAGCACCGTCTTGGCGATCTGCGGCTTGACAGCGAGGACCACCGTCGTGCAGTCCTCGACAAGCCGCCGGTTGTCTTCCAGCACGGTGATGGCATAGGTCTCACTGACCAATTCCCGGCGTTGCCGATTCGGCTCGGACACCACGATATCCCCAACCGCCACCCCGCCAGCCAGCAAGCCTCGAACCAGTGCTTCGGCCATGTTCCCGCCGCCGATAAAACCGATTTTTCCTAATCCCTTTGGCATATCCATGACTCCTCAATACATGACCGCTCATTTACTCTGGCCAGTTAATAGGAAGCAGCCAAATGTGTCAAGCAGCCCATTTGGCCCCAGGCTGTGCAAACGCCAAAAAAATACCCCCGACTAGCGGGGGTATGAGCCGATCAATTTCTGTTCGAGCTTTACGGACGCGTTGTACCAAGCCAGTGTGCAGCGTGGGGATAGGCCGACTCGTCAATGTTGATTGTGCCGTCGAGACGGTCATTGTCGACCCAGTCGATGGAGTCAAAGATCAGGCGCTTGGTATAAAAACGGTTATGGGCGTAGCCCCCCGGTTCATGATGCAGGTAGTTATAGTTGTGCGCTGCCCCGAAGACCCCCTCGTTCACCCAGCTAGACGCAGAAAAGTACGGGTAGCTTCCAGTATAGGTCACTCCACGGGAAGCAAGTTCTTCAGCGAGTATCTCCAAAGCTTGATGATAACCTTCCGCCTCCTCGCTGAGGAACTCTGCGGCTGCCGCCGCTGTCTGCAAACCGAATTCCGTCGTGGTATCTTCCACGACCAACGCAGGGCCATGCCCACCTGTGTGGCAGTCCAAACATACTCTCGAGGTGAGCTGGCTGATCATTCCGGCATTCTTACTGACGACTCCGAAAGAATGACTTTGCTCGCTTTGCATATGACACCCGACACACGGACCCAACTGCTCGCCTTCAACCGCTCCGTCCAATCCAATTTGGTCATGGCGAAAGAATGCGACATTCCCATAGCTCTGCCCAGCAAACTCATAGCCGACCCGAGTATGCTCCTGAAAAAGGGTCGCTGCTGCAGCAAAATAGTGAGTCGCCGTGACATTCTTAGTCCCGGGGCCGAACCCGGGGCGGAGAGACTGTAAGTCAGTACCTGGGTCACCGCTCAACGCGTAGCTTTCAGCGTTTCCCCGACCTGCGTGGCAATTAATGCAAACATTCGAGCGACCCAAGTCCTCGAGGACTGGCAATTGGCCACCGACCGAATAGGACAGGCTTAGCGCTCCAGGGTTGTTGAGCTCCCCACTGGCACTATCGAGATGGCAACCCCAGCAATAGAGAAGCTCGTTCTGCCCGGACGAGGCGACATTCCCTTCATCATCGACTGACCAACCTTCGAGGTGAACAAAATTATTGTCAGCGGGGTCGTAATTCACCGGATCGCTCAGGAAGTTTCTGGCACCGGTCGCGGTGTGACATTCTTGACAACCCTGGCGATCGGCTCCATCCCAGTCGTAATAAATCCAGGCAGGAGCATCGGCAGCGGTGGGGCCGGCGGACCGGTAGTCGACAGCCCCCTGCAGAGAGTGGTCATCGGCACCCAAAGCGTCCTTGATGGCCAACACCTTGCCCCCGTGCCCGGAACGTGCCCACTGCTGGTTGATGGTGACATCGGCGGAGTGGACATCATGGCAGTCGCGACAGGCCCCCTCGTTAGCCGGGTTCATGGTGTAACCTTCAATCACATCGCTTGTTGCTGGGTTGTCATAGTGACTCGAAGAGATGACCCGCTCAAACCGGCCGGCGTGATAGATCAGCTCCCCGGAAGCCCCGTCGCTGGAGGTCGAACCGGCGAGCTGCTGGATTTCGTCACCCAACTGGGCATCATGGTCCTGGTGACAGTTGGTGCAGGTCGCATATTCGGCAGACTCAACAGTGACGTTGTCGACGACAACAGCCTCCTCAAGAAACTTGCCTAAAGTATGCGATGGGTCATGGCAGGTCTGGCAGATGATCCCTTGACTGGGAGAAGTGGCTGCCTCGACCAACGTCTCCAGCTCCGCAACCGTATCGACGTTCACATAGAGGCGTGCTCCTTCAGCAGTATGGCATTTGGCACAGATCCTCCTGTTGTGAGAATCCTCTTCGGCATTATGAGGGCTATTTTGGTAATCACTGACCAACCCCTCGCTCCAAGACATGGTCTGATGGCAACTGCTACAGTCGGTGCTGTAGGCATTGGGGATAGGATCTCCTTCGGACGTACTATTGCTACTGCCACACCCGGAAAGCCATACCATCAGCATCAGGCCAATCAAAAGCAGGATCAGTTTACCCCTCATTATCAACCTTCCTTTCCCATACTTGCTTGACTGACGTAACCGTCAGTCAAGCAGCCGGAGACACGCACGTACAGTTCATCAACCGTAATAATTATTAGACCGGTTCAATCCCCCTTGGCAAGTAAAACCAAATACATTGTAGCTGTCAAGCTTGATATCCTCGCAGGACTCGCTATTTTCGAGTTTTCAGGCAGGCACGACACCTCAAAAAAATGCCCCCGCCGAAGCGGGGGCATGCCATGTCGATTTAAACAGTTCGCTGTTACGGACGGGTCGTACCAAGCCAGTGGGCGCCTTCGGGATAGGTGGCCGAGTAATCGGCAATTGTCCCGTCAAGGACACCGTTATCGACCCAGTCGATGGCGTCGAAGATTGCGCGTTTGACGTAATAGCGGTTATGAGCAAAGCCACCCGGCTCGTCACTCGGAAGCTTGGCGTTCTGGAAGGCTCCGCGGTCGTTCTCCAGTTCATTCCCGTTGTTAATAACCGCTCCGGTATAGTTGCTCAGACTATTTTCCTGGTTAATGAGATCCTGAATCAACGCACCAGCGTTCTGATAACCCTCCGACTCTTCCTCAAGCTTGGCTGAGGTAATCTCATAGGATGCCCCCGGCGTGTGACACGTATCGCACAAAGACTTGTTCAGAACATCCGTTATGAGACCGTTTTCGTCCTTCTCGACCACAGCAAATGTATGGTTTGCATTGTTTGCCATGTGACAACTGACGCAGGGGCCCTGCCCGGAATCAACACCGATGGTATCGTGGGCAAAGAAGGGCGAGCCGTCTTCACGCAGTGGGTTGCTATAGTCAAGACCCGGGTACTCATAGGCGACATGACTGTACTCGCTGAACAGGTCCGCAGCAGCCGGGGCATGGTGCCCAGCGAAACGGCTGCTGGTCGAGGCCTCTTCGTTGTTGCCGCGCCCTGAATGGCAAACCACGCAGGTATTCGAAGCGCCTACATCCGGGAAGACAATCGGCTGGTCATTATAGGTGTAAACAGCGGTCACCGCACCCGTGACACGGAGAACCCCGGTTGCCGCATTCTCATGGCAGCCCCAGCAATAAAGCAGCTCATTTTGTGGCGAGCCGTCTTCATCGGCGTTGCCGTCCCATCCAACCAGATGGCTGAAGTCGTTGTTGAGCGGGTCATAGCCTTCGGGGTCTGAAACGTAGTTGGCAAACCCGGTGGCCGTGTGACACATCTGGCAGGACTGACGGCCCGAACGGTCCCAGTTGTAGTGGGTGAAACCGCCGCCGCTGGTCTCGTCGCTGGCGCCGGCCATCATGACATTGTCGACATTCTCTTCACTGCGTGAGCCCGAATCGGCGGCGTACTTGGCTTTCAGCAGGCCACCGGCATGGCCCGAAGAAGCCCACTGGGTGTGGATGGTGTAGCCGTAGTCGGGGGCATAGTCATCCGCCTCAGGAATGTCCCTCGAGCGCCGCGTGTTGGTCCGGAACTCGTGGCCATGACAATCGAAGCAGGGGTTCTCGTTGACTTCCCCGTTAATGGTCTGACGGATATTGTAACCCTCAACCGTCGACACGTCCATTTCTGCACCGGTGGCCGGATCGTCGTAGTGCGTCGAGGGGAGGATCCGGTACCAAGCCGTGTTGTGGTAATGAGGAGCCGTTCCGGAAGCAGTCGACCCTGAGCCGATCAGCACCCCATCTTGGTTATAGTAAGTATGGCAACTGGTGCAAAAATCGAACTGATCGGGGACTCCGTTGGCGTTGGGATCCCAGTTCCCTTCTGCAAGATCATTATCATTGACGAGAAAGCTCACCCAGCGACCCTCATCTTTGTGAGGAACATGGCAAGCTGCGCAGGTCAAAGCATGGAGCTCCTCCTCGGCCGCGATCGGCTCCAAATCATCCATCAAATGCATGACATCGGCGTCTCCGGTATAGCCGGACAACGCAATGGATCCTTCCGTGGAGTGACAGCGCTGGCACCGGGTTGTACTGGCATGCAGCCCGTCCGTTCCTTCTGCGGAGTTGTTGTGTGCTGAAGCGCCGACACTGCTTGCCAGGAGCCCGAAGTCATCGGCGTGCCGCACACCCTCTGCATGATCATGACACTGGGTGCACTGCTCCCAGTCAGGCCGTGGAACGGGAATGGGGCCAACTCCACGATGGGCACTTCCATCCCCATGACAGGATTCACAGGCAATCACATCCCGGTTCTGGTCGGCGAAAACGGGATTGCCGTCACGATCGACGCCGATCTCTTCCGGAGTAAAGATTTCAGAGAGGTTGGTATTTTCCAGCTTTTGGTTATGGCATGGCTGGCAGCTGGAGCCTTCTCCGTGCAAACTACTTGGCCGGAGATTAGAGTTCCCATGACTTCCGCGTAACCAATTGTAAGTTTGCGCAGTCGCGGCACTGTGGCACTTGACGCAATTGGCAAGTCCAACACCAACCACTGCATCCACATCTGCAGAAACATCACTGCCACCCGAACCACCGTTACTGCCGCAACCGGAGAGCCCGGCAACAGCAAGAACCGCAACACACAGAACTAACCATTTTGCTCGCATGTCTTACCTCCTTCGATTGTCTGACTGATTCAGAAACGATCCAGTTATTAATGACACTTCCGGCAGGTTCTGCCGTTGCTCGCCTTGCTCAGAGTCCCCTTGATGTCGTCCCAATCGTCGGGATGAGGGTTGAATGCCGCCGCCCCCGCCCGGGCGCTGTGACACTGCAGGCAGGTATCACCATCGGGATGACAGGACTGGCAGCTGCTCAGGGAACGACGTGCCTCCCGCGCATGGCCAACCGACCAGTCATGGAAGTCGGGAGCGACCGACGATTGCAGATGGCAACTGTCGCACATCAGAGAAGCATTCGGGACATCGAGATTGCGAATCGGTTGGTGAATCTGGTTGAACTCTGCATCATCGAAACCGAGGCGGAAAGTCCGGCGATGCGACGGGCTACCGATATCGTCAGTGCGGAAACGCCAAGACTCGTGACACTCGTTGCAGTAGTCAGACTCGTGGCATTCTGCACACAGTCTCTGGTTGGTACGAGCGGCTACAGGGTGGGTCAGATGAAAATCACTGCGGTGCACATTGACCATGTTGTTGCCAAGCAGACCCATCTCATCCCCGAACCCGCTCTTATGGCAGTCCAGACACCAGGAGTCTTCGTGACATCCGGAACAGTTGATTGCTCCGGCCTTGGCGTAAACTCCACAGTGATGGGTCCAAAGGGGTTCATGAGTCAGGTTGTTACCCAACGCAAGAGAGTCAACCATGGTCTGATCATGACAATCTTGGCAGACATCCGTAGAGGGAATAACGGTGACCGAATCGGGCTTGTGGCAATATCCGCAGGACTCTCCTGCCAAATATTCCTCCAAATGCGCTTTA
>PKTY01000143.1 GCA_002869725.1 Desulfuromonas sp.
CGCCTGAGTTGGCGCAACTCCCCATGGAAATAACCCAGCGCGGGTTGGCCATCTGCTCGTAGACCCGAAGAATTCCTGATCCCATCTTCTTGAATGGGGTGCCGGAGACGATCATCAGGTCGGCTTCGCGTGGGGTGCTGCGCAGAACCTCGGCGCCGAAGCGGGCCAGGTCGAAGCGTGGGGTCATGCTGGTCATCATCTCGACGAAACAGCAGGAGAGGCCGAAGAACATGGGCCACAGGCTGTTCTTGCGCCCCCAGTTGATGGCGTCGTCAAGAGTGGTCAGAATGACGTTGTCTGGCAGTTGTTGGTTCATGACAGCCGTTGCCGGTCGCGCTGGTGCCGCTGTGCGCTGGGGCCCCAGTCGAGAGCGCCGGTCTTCCAGAGGTGAACCAGACCGGCAAACAGGATCAGGATAAAAAAGCTTACCTGGGCAAAGCCGGCCCAGCCGAGGCGGTCATAAGCGACGGCCCACGAGGCGACAAAAATAACTTCGACATCGAACAGCAGAAAGAAGATCGCCACCAGGTAGAAAGGGACCGGTCCTTTTAATCGCGCATTGTCGGTCGGGTAGACACCCGACTCATAGGGCTCGTTCTTGGTCCGGCTGCGGGTTCGATGACCCAGCCCCCAGGAGAGCAGAAGCAGCACGGCGATCAGGCCCAGAGCGACCATACTGTAGATGCCAAAAGCCAGGTAGGATTCGAATCCGGGTGGAGTGGCTGAGGCGATTTCGTTGACAGGTGAAGTCATTAAAAAATTACCGTAGTGATTTGTCAGGAGATCCCATCAGCTCCCTAAATCATCAATCCAGGAATTCTAGCATAGCTTGTCGGGCTGTCCATTTTGGTGTCAGTTGCTGCTGCGAGCGGCTTTAATGGCGTTACGGGCCAGCTCATCACAGCGTTCATTCTCGGCATGTCCATCGTGGCCGCGCACCCAGTTCCATTCAATCTGGTGGATCTCGTTCAGTTTGAGCAGTTTCTCCCAGAGATCCCGGTTGGCCACCGGTTTCTTCTGGCTGTTGACCCATCCCCGCCTTATCCATCCATCGATCCACTCGGTCATCCCCTTTTTGAGATACTCGGAATCGGTGGTCAGTAACACCTGGCAAGGTTTTTTGAGAGCTTCGAGGCCGGCAATGGCTGCGGTGAGCTCCATGCGGTTATTGGTCGTTTGTTCCTCAAATCCGCAGAGCTCTTTTTCTCGGCCATCACAGCGCAGCAGGGTTCCCCATCCTCCAGGCCCGGGGTTTCCGGAGCAGGCACCGTCGGAGAAGATCTCCACGGTTTTTAGCAGAACGTTGGTCATGGTCACTGTCTGGCTGCCTGCTACAAGGTAAAAAGGCCCGTCCGTAGTTTAATCGGATGGGCCGGCTTCGTTGACGTCGAGTGTCGAGTTTAGGGTTAGTACCATCGCCAACATCGGCCGCATTTAAGCATGTTTGTTTGTGTCAAGTCAACGACTTTGCGTGCTTGGTTGTGTATACAGTATGCAGATAAAGTCTCGATAAAAATTCTCTCGAAGATTTCAGTCTGACGATACTGAAGTGCTATTCAGTCCCATTGCGAACCGAGGTTTCATCCCGGTAGCAGAGCAGTTGCTGAGTAACAATGTCAGCCACCATGATCAGGTTTTCTGAGGCAACATCGATCACCTTGACCACCGGTTTGAAGCGGCTGCTGCTCGGCATGAGCCCTTCAAGCAGGTTGCTGCGCTGGTAGAGCCAGTCGCTGTTCAGTGTGCAGGGGAAAGTCTCCGGGAACAAGGCCAGATAGAAGATGTCGGCTTCAACCAGGTCCTGAAAGAAATGGGAACCGAAGGAAAGCTCGGGCATCAGATCACCTTCAGGAAAGGCGACTTCGCCGATGCCGGCCATGTTGTTGATCTCAGAGAATTTGACCGGTACGCCCAGGGAGGGGGTCGAGGTTCCCCAACGCCCCGGTCCGAGCAGTAGGGTCGGGTTCTGCTCCCGGTCGACGATGCGGCGGTTGAGGCGGCCGATCAGCCGGGCCACTTCATGTTTGTCGCTGAGGGAGAGTCCGTTGTAATGGTGGGCGTCGATCCAGATCAGCCGCTTGATCGGCAGGGCCGTGTTCCCCCCCATAAATCCCCCCTCGGAACGGAAAAAGATCTTGTCGGGCGCAATCGTTTCCGGGATGCTCACTCTTTTTTTCAGTCCCTTGGTCTGTAGTGGACGACACTGCAGAAGATTGATTTTCGGCGTTCCCTCACTGCTGTAGTTGAGTGTGAATTCGATATCGACCGGATACTGATAGGCCTTTTCGAGAGTCTTGAGCAGTTGCTGCATCATTTCAGGGAAGTCGGTTTTGGTCAGTAACTTTTCAAAGGTCAGCAGCCAGATTTTCTGTTTCGACTTGCCCCGCTCACGCAGGCGGTCCATGGTCTCACGGTCGAGCACCCCGTAGCGTTCCAGGCTCAGGTCGATCTCTTCGCCGACCAGGCCAAACAGCGACCGCGACTGCAACTTATTGTCGCTGACGTTGATCAGGTCGATATCTTTCTGGGAGAAGCGGCGGATATCCTCATGACCCTTGAGGGGAAGTTTCATCGGGTCGTCGAGTGCGACAATCCGTGGGTAGTCCCCTTCAACCCGGTCGACGGCTCGGGTGCCGAGACCGAGGACCAGGCGCAGCATGCCGGCCTTGGGGTCCATCAGCTTGTCCCAGACGAATGTGTTGTAGGAGATGCCAACCCCGGCCAGTTCCGGGAAATAGTACTGACGGTGATATGAGCCTGAAACGCGCTGTACCAGCAGACCCATCTGTTCGACCTGCTGGTCGAGACCACGTTGCTTGCGGTAAGTCAGAGCGTCTTCGCTCATTGTGCTGGCAAAGATTTTACGCACGGCATCTTCGAAGGCGGCCAGTCGGTCGTCGGGGGTTCCCTGGTTGGCACAGAAGAAGCTGTCGTATTTGCCGGCAAAGGCGCTGCCGAAGCTGTCTTCGAGCAAGGAGCTTGAGCGAACAATAATCGGGTACTGACCGTAGTAGTCGAGCATGCTCTGAAAATCTTCCCGCAACTGCTCGGGGAAGCTGCCGGTCAGCATCTTCTGGTGCAGTTCGGCGCCCGCTTTAAAGTAGCCTTGCGGAGTCTTCTGGGCTGCATACAATTCCCACCAGCCGTTGTTGACGATGTAGGAGTAATAGACATTCGAACCGACGAAGAAGGAATCATGCTGCTCGAGGGTTTGCTGCCAGGTGAAGTCGGGTTGTGTCTCGAGAATCTTGCGGGACAGCAGCATGCCGACCGCCTTGCCGCCGATGAAGCCGGTGCCGATCATGCGTGCCTTGAAGGCGAGCAGGTCGTCGAGGGTGAAATGCCTGCGGGCCAGGTCGAGAATGGTCTCCTCGCATCCGATCATGTGCCGGCAGATGTGGCGGACCATTTTGCTCTTTTCCTTTGCCGTCGCCTCAGAGCTGTTGAGCTCTTCAGCCTGCAGAAACAGCCGGTGCCAGTGGTCGAGCCGTCGGCTTCCGGCGGCCTGCTCCTGGCGGTGAATGTTGGCCAGAAGAGCGGTGGCCTCCAGGCTGTTGGCCATGGGAATGAAGCGCTCCCCCTGTTGGCGGTGGGGAAGGAACATGGTCGGCGCATGGCGCTCCCAGACTTTGAGGGGATGGACAAAGCGTTGGCCGTCGCGGCTGTGAAGGTCGAGTAGAACCTGGGTCGTCTCGCGGATGCGGACGATGGTTTTCAGGGCGTGGCGGTTACGTAGCAGGGCGAAATAAGCAACGGTGTCGAGGCGGAACAGGTAGGGGCAGGTTACATGGAAAAAGTTGGAAATCATGTGGTCGGTTGCCCAGGCCGACAACAGGTCGGAGAGACAGTCGAACACATAGAAGGCGCCGACCCCCTTGTCGGTAGCGATCTGGTGGATGGCGCAGGCGAACGGTTCAAATCCCTCGCCCGGATTCAACTCGACGGTTTGGATGGCCGGGTCGGGTTCGAGCAGGGGCGGGTGCTGGCCGAAGCGGAAGTAGATGACCTGGCGCTTGGCGGCCAGGGCCTCTCGGACATAGGGCTGGACAAAATAACGGTAGTCGTCGACCGAGTCGACCTTCCAGACCACATTGTCGCCGATACGCAGGCCGTCAAGGATTTCGTCGAGGCCGGCAAAGCCGGTTGTCACGCGTCTGTTTTCCATGATCTCCACCTCGAAAAATAGGCAGCCAGCTCGGCCAGGTTGGGCAAGATTCGCTCCGGCGGGCATTGTGGCACAGCGGTCAAGCAGAAACGAACTGTCGAGGGTTGATAACACAAGGCCGGTGCCCTGGGACACCGGCCGGTGTTTGGTTGCTGTTGGACAATAATCAGACCACGCCGAGGGCGACCATGGCCTTGGCGACTCGGATAAAGCCGGCGATGTTGGCGCCGTTGACGTAGTTGCCGGGGGTGCCGTATTCGACGGCTGTTTCATAGCAGAGTTCATGGATGTTTTTCATGATCTCCTGCAACCGCTTTTCGGTGTAATCGAATGTCCAGGAGTCACGTTGAGCGTTCTGCTGCATCTCCAGGGCCGAGGTTGCGACGCCGCCGGCGTTGGCAGCCTTGCCCGGACCGTAGGCGATCTGGGCGTCAAGGAAAACCTTCACCCCTTCCGGCGTGGTCGGCATGTTTGCACCTTCGCCAACGGCAATGCAGCCGTTTTTCACCAGGATCTTGGCATCGGCGCCGTTTATCTCGTTCTGTGTGGCCGAAGGCATAGCGACCTGGCAGGGGACTTCCCAGATGTTGCCCTTGGCCACGTACTTGGCGTGCTTGCGGTACTCGATATAGTCCTTGATGCGGCGACGTTCGACTTCCTTGAGCTGCTGGATCAGGGCAAGGTCGATCCCCTTCTCATCGTAGATGTAGCCGTTGGAGTCGGAGCAGGTAACGACCTTGCCGCCGAGTTCGTGAATCTTCTCGATGGTGTAGATGGCGACGTTGCCCGAGCCAGAGACTGAGCAGATCTTGCCGTCGAAGCTGTCTTTTCGGGCTTTGAGCATCTCGTCTACGAAGAAGGTGGCTCCGTAGCCGGTCGCTTCGGTGCGGACCAGAGAACCTCCCCAATCGAGGCCTTTGCCGGTCAGCACTCCGGCTTCCCAGCGGTTGGTGATTCGTTTGTACTGGCCGAACATGAAGCCGATTTCACGGCCCCCGACCCCGATATCTCCCGCCGGAACGTCAGTGTGCTCGCCAATGTGCCGGTACAGCTCGGTCATGAAGCTCTGGCAGAAGCTCATGATTTCATCATCTGATTTGCCTTTGGGGTCGAAGTCGGAACCACCCTTGCCGCCGCCGATGGGCAGGCCGGTCAGGGCGTTCTTGAAGATCTGCTCGAAGCCGAGGAACTTGATGATGCCGAGGTAAACCGAGGGGTGAAAGCGCAGGCCGCCCTTGTAGGGGCCGAGGGCGCTGTTGAATTCGACGCGGAAGCCGCGGTTGATCTGGACCACGCCCTTGTCGTCACGCCAGGGGACACGGAAGATGATCTGCCGCTCCGGTTCGCAGATGCGCTCGATGATTCTCTGGTGGGCGAATTCCGGATGTTTGACCAGAACCGGACCGAGAGATTCGAGAACTTCTCTGGTGGCTTGGTGAAACTCGGTTTCTCCAGGATTGCGGGCCAAAACTTCTTGAAAGATCGGTTCAAGTTTTTCGTCGAGCATTTGGGCCATATGTGCCTCCTTTTTAGGCATTGTTTGCATATAAATTATGCAGTTGTATTTTTGTAGACTAAAATCTAGTTGCAATCAAGCGAAAAAAGGGTTGCGCTATTTTTGAACCACGGGTTGCTGCAAGAAGTTCTTTTGGCAGTTCAAGGGCGAGGCGGCCAGGAAATCTCTGCCTGAAGGAAAAATTAATGATATATTAAAGAAACTTTCGAGCCCTTTTGCTCGCCAAGGGCTGTTGCCAGGATCAGTCGGAATGAGGTCAACCTTATGAATGATATGGTGAAGGAATTTCTCAGGAAAGAGTCGTCAGTCGGAATTCTGTTGATGATAGCGACGGTACTGGCGATGCTTTTTGCCAATTCGCCGCTGCATGGCATCTATGACCACTTTCTCGAGACTCCGTTCGAGATACGCTTGGGACGTCAAGTCCATATCGCCAAGCCTTTGCTCCTTTGGGTCAATGATGGTTTGATGGCGATTTTCTTCTTATTGATCGGACTTGAGGTCAAGCGCGAGGTGCTCATCGGACAATTGTCGAGTCGAGCCCAAGTGGTTCTGCCCGGTGTTGCCGCACTGGGGGGGATGGTGGTCCCGGCGCTGATCTATGCCCTGATCAATGCCGGGGACAGTGTTGCACTGAACGGTTGGGCGATTCCTGCGGCCACTGATATTGCCTTTGCCCTCGGTATCGTCGCGTTGCTTGGAGAACGGGTTCCAGCATCTCTCAAGATATTTTTGCTGGCGCTGGCCATCATGGACGACCTTGGTGCCATTGTCATTATCGCGATTTTCTATTCAGGTGATCTCTCGAACGGCATGCTGATTTTAGCAGCCATCTGCCTGCTGGTCTTGGTGGGGCTCAACCTCGGTGGGGTCGCTCGTTGCAAGCCTTACCTCTGGGTCGGAGCTTTTCTGTGGGTCTTTGTTCTTAAATCCGGAGTGCACGCAACCTTAGCCGGGGTGGCTCTGGCTCTGGCCATCCCCCTGCGTGACAGAAAAGATAACGAGCATTCCCCATTGCTGCATCTTGAGCACGCCCTTCATCCCTGGGTCAGTTATCTGATTTTGCCGGTTTTTGCCTTTGCCAATGCAGGGATCCCCTTGAGTGGAATGAGCCTGGGTGATCTGTTGCGCCCTGTCCCACTCGGAATCATGCTCGGACTGGTTGTCGGGAAACTGCTCGGGGTCTTCGGCTTCTCCTTCGCGGCTATCCGTTTGGGTTTAGCCAAACTTCCGGATCAGGCCAATCTTGTCCAACTACTGGGAGTGGCATCGTTGTGCGGGGTAGGCTTCACCATGAGCCTGTTTATCGGAGGGTTAGCCTTCGAACATACCGGGGGTGATGTGGTTAATTACCTAACGACCCACCGTCTCGGAATTCTGTGCGGCTCATTGGTTGCCGGAGTGGCTGGTTACCTGATCCTGCTTCTGGCCCCTTCAGGGGAAGTTGAGCCGGAGGCTTTTCCCCTTTCGGACGCGCAAAATTCAGATGATCCCCTCTAGGTAGTCGGTGATATCGATGCGGATCGGCATGAAGTAGATGTTGGTCTCGTGACTCTTGCAGAACTCCAGTGCTTGTCGGGCGAAGTTGCGGTTCCATGCAAGGGTCGGAGCAAAGTCGGGGGGGAAGATGGCGTTGTTGAGGTTATCCCAGTAGTCTTTGCTTCGTTCGCTCATCACCGGACTGACTCCCCAGAAGATATCGAGGTCGCCGATCAGTCCGTGGAAGATCTCAAGCAGGCGCATGTCGAAGAAGGGTTGGGTAAAAAATCCGTCGGCGCCTGCGTCCTGCTTCCTGCGCACATAGTCGAGCTCTGCCTTGATCCCGGATCGATAGGGGTCGATGCCGGCATAGACGGTCAGGTCGGGTCGCTCCCTTTTTAGGGTGCGAATCAGTTCGACCGAGCTAGTGCGGTAGACCCGCCGTGACATGTCCTGGGGCTGGTCGCCGTTGATAACCAGCACCTGGCTGATCTCACAATGATGTAAAATATCGAGAAGCTTTTCCGGCTGCCTGGCGTCGAAGTCGATAGCACGCAGATGGGCGATCGATTGCGAAAACCAGGGCCTGGCCAACTGGCAGGCTTCCCAGCTACGCAGACTGAACTTCAGCAGATCGGGGATATTGAGAATGTCGATGGCGGGAAAGTGATGATGAACCAGCTCCATGTCGCGGATCAGGGTCTCTCTGTTACGTGGGACCAGTTCGATGGAAATTCTGTTCAATGTTTCGTCCTTATGGCGTTATAAGAGAAATTGCGGAACGGAACCAAACTCGATTTTTCCAAGTCGAGAGGTTGTGCTATGATCGGTTCCATGGACGTGACTCCAGAGAGATCCCCCTGGATCTGCCATATCTGTGATTTTACTTCTGAGACGACTAAGAGCAGGACCTGCGAGCGTTGCTACCGGGTCACCTGTCCGGCGCATCTCCAGAAAGTCTCTGTTTACAACGAGCAGACAGGGTTGTATGTCCTCGAGGATGTCTGCGTTGCTTGTCGCATCCAGTAGCGAAACGCCGGCGTGTAGATCAACGCTGTTTACTCCAGAACGGTGACTCTCTCGATGACAACCGGCTGCTGGGGTACGTCGTCGTACCCGGCAAGACTGGCGGTTGGTTGCTGCTCGATCTTGTAGACGACGTCCATTCCATCGACCACCTGGCCGAACACGGCGTAGCCGAACATCTCGGGTTTGAGACCGCCATGATCGAGGTCGCGGTTGTCTGCGGTATTGATAAAGAACTGGGCTGTGGCGCTGTTGATCTCAGCGGTGCGAGCCATGGCGACTGCGCCGACCTTGTTGCGTAACCGGTTGGTGGCTTCATTGACAATCGGTTCATTTGTCTCTTTTTCGGTCATGTCCGGGGTCAATCCGCCCCCCTGAACCATGAAGCCGGAAATGACCCGGTGAAAAATGGTCCCGTCATAATGGCCGTTGCGGGCGTAGGTCACGAAATTCGCAACGCTGACGGGCGCTTTTTCAGAATTAAGCTCCAGAATGATCTCACCGAGTGAGGTTTCGATCTGTACCAGGGGGTTGCTCTGACTCATAAAGTTCATATCCTTCGTTTGAACCGGTTTTTGCTGGTGATCTTTGCTCCGATTATAGAGAATACATGCGGGCAAGGCAATTGATCTGTGTCCGCGGCAGACAAACCATAAAACGTTTATAGCCCGACGATCTGGTTGCGGCGAGGATTGGCCGGGCATCTTCGATGGAGGGAGTTTGATATGTCAAGCTCATTCGGAACCCTGTTCAGGGTCAGTACCTTTGGTGAGTCCCATGGCGTCGGGGTCGGCGCCGTGGTCGACGGTTGCCCGGCCGGGATATCCCTGGACGAGGCGGATATTCAACTGCAACTCGATCGACGCCGGCCGGGACAGAGCGATCTGACGACGCCGCGCGACGAAGCCGATCGAGTGACCATCCTGTCCGGGGTGGAGAACGGCCAGACCCTCGGGACGCCAATCGGTCTGCTGGTTCATAACAAGGATCAGCGCCCCGGTGACTACGGTGAGATGAGCCGGGTGCCACGCCCCTCTCACGCCGACTACACCTATCAGCTCAAGTACGGAGCCCGGGCCAGCAGTGGCGGCGGACGATCCAGCGCCCGGGAGACCATCGGCCGGGTCGCCGCCGGAGCGATTGCCGAAAAGATCCTTCGAGAGCAGTGGGGGGTCGAGATTGTCGCTTGGGTCGATGCCATCGGTACGCAGCAGGCCGGTGCCATCGATGCGGAGCGACTGACCCGTCAGCAGGTCGATGGCAACCTGGTGCGCTGTCCCGATCAAGCGGCCGCCGAACAGATGACGGCGCTGGTGCGTGAGGTGCGCGACAGCAAGGACTCGATCGGCGGGGTGGTCTGCTGTGTCTGCCGCAAGCTGCCGGTCGGCTGGGGCGAGCCGGTCTTCGACAAACTGGAAGCCGTGCTGGCCCATGCCATGCTCTCTCTGCCGGCAACCAAGGGGTTTGAGATTGGCAGCGGTTTTGCCGGTACCCGGATGCGGGGTTCCGAGCACAACGATCTTTTTGTCGCCAAGGGCGAGAGGCTGGGGACTCTGACCAACCACGCCGGCGGGACCCTGGGCGGGATCTCCAGCGGCGAAAACCTGCTGTTTCGGATCGCGTTCAAGCCGGTCGCCACTATCGGTCTGCCGCAGCAGACCTGTGATTTTTCCGGTCGGCCGGTTGAGTTGGCGGCCAAGGGGCGTCACGATCCCTGCGTGGTGCCGCGTGCCGTGCCGATTGTCGAAACCATGGCGGCTCTGGTGTTGCTCGACCTGGCGCTGCGCCAGCAAGCACGGAGCGCTTGACAGCGGGAAGATCCAATGTCCATCGTTTCACCCGAGCGGACCCTTCGGGAGGTGTTCGGCTACAGCACCTTTCGCCCCTGGCAAGAGGAGATCGTCGAGACCCTGGTCAGCGGCCAGAACGCCTTTGTGCTGATGCCGACCGGTGGCGGAAAATCCCTCTGCTACCAGATCCCCGCCCTGCACCGGGAGGGGGTGGCGATTGTGGTTTCACCACTGATTTCGCTGATGAAGGATCAGGTCGACGCTCTGCAGGCCAACGGTGTGGGCGCCGCCTTTTACAACTCATCACTGCGGGTCGAGGAGTCGCGTCAGGTGCTGGCGAGGCTGCACAACGGCCAACTCGATCTACTCTATGTCGCCCCTGAGCGCCTGCTCAGCGACGGTTTCCTGGAGCGTCTGCAGTCGATCAACATCGCCTTGTTTGCTATTGACGAAGCCCACTGCGTTTCCCAGTGGGGACACGATTTTCGCCCGGAATACGTGCAGCTCGGGCGCTTGCGCCAGTTTTTCCCCGATGTGCCGGTCATTGCCCTGACCGCCACCGCCGATCCCCAAACCCGTCAGGATGTGCTCCATCGACTCGGACTTAAAGGTGCTAAATCCTTTATCACCGGTTTCGACCGGCCGAACATTCGCTACCTGGTGGTCGAAAAGCAGAAGCCGCAGCAGCAGCTGATCGCCTTTCTCGATGGCCACCGTGGCCAGGCCGGGATTGTCTATGCCCTGTCACGCAAACGAGTCGAAGAAGTCGCTGCACGACTGGCTGCTGCCGGCTACCGGGCTCGCCCCTATCATGCCGGTCTCGCCGATCAGGAACGCAAAGAGGTTCAGGAGGGTTTTCTGCGTGACGAGGTGGAGATCGTCGTGGCGACCGTCGCGTTCGGTATGGGGATCGATAAACCGAACGTGCGCTTCGTGGTTCATTACGACTTGCCGAAAAACATCGAAAGTTATTACCAGGAGACCGGCCGAGCCGGCCGAGACGGCTTGCCGGCCGAGGCCATGCTGTTGTTCGGCTATGGCGATATCGCTATCAGTCGCAGCCTGATCGAAAAGGGGAATAATTCTGAGCAGAAGCGGATTGAGCTCCACAAGCTGCAGGCCATGGTCGGGTTTGGCGAGGCCCAGACCTGCCGGCGGCGGGTGCTGCTCGGCTACTTCGGGGAGCGATTGACCCAGGACTGTGGCAACTGCGATATCTGCCTCAATCCGCCGGAGAGCTACGATGCCACCATCGACGCTCAGAAGGCGCTCTCCTGTGTGTTTCGGGTCGGTCAACGCTTCGGCGTCAATCATGTGGTCGATGTGCTGCGTGGTGCCCGCACCCAACGGATTGGCGATTTGCGCCACGACCAGCTGTCGACTTACGGTATCGGCAGGGAGCAGTCGGCCGAGGCCTGGGGGAGTCTAATGCGGCAGCTGATACATCGCGGCTACCTGGTTCAGGATGTGGCCAACTATTCGGTTCTCAAGCTGACCGAGGCGGCCAGGCCATTGTTGCGGGGTGAAGAGACGTTGGTCTTGGCCAAGCCGCGGATTCGGGTGCGCACCCTTCAAAAACGGGGCAAGCCAAAGGTGGCCGATTACGATTACGATGACGAACTGTTCGATGCCCTGCGTATCCGGCGCAAGCAGCTGGCCGATGCGGCCGGTGTCCCCCCTTATGTGATCTTCGGCGACGCAACTCTGGCCGAGATGGCGGCCAGGATGCCGACCGACGAAGAGGCATTGCTGGCGATCAACGGGGTCGGTCGGCATAAGGTGCAACGTTTCGGAGCGGACTTTATCGATGAAATCGTCGGTTTCCTGTGCCGGTAGGGGGAGGGGACTGTCCCCGTCACTGCAAGCGTGTAGTTTCAGGACCGGTTGGTGACAGTTCAGAGAATGTGAAGGAGCCATAAGTGCCATGATCAATTTAAAGCCGGAAGTGGTCGCCCAGTTGGAGCGGGTTCTAAGCTCTGTCGAAATGCTGCTCCCCAGGGCGGTCCCTGCTGTCGACTGGGCAGGCTGCCACGCAGCCAACTGGCGTCGCCACTCTTTTTCCGGATACCTCGAGCCGGTACGGGCGACTGATCCGGTCCGACTCGATCAGCTGCTTGGGGTCGATGAACAGAAGTCGGCCCTGATCAGCAACACCCGCCAATTTCTGCAGGGTCTGCCGGCTAACAATGCTCTGCTGTGGGGCTCGCGGGGCACCGGCAAATCCTCTCTGGTCAAGGCGCTGCTCAATGAGTACGCCCGTGATGGGTTGCGTATCATCCAGGTCGAGAAAGAAGATCTGGTGCATATCGCCGAGATCTTTGCCGCCGTTGAAGACCAGCCTTACCGGTTCATTATGCTCTGTGACGACCTGACCTTTGAGCATGGCGAGCTGGCCTACAAGATGCTCAAGAGCGCTTTGGATGGTTCTGTCTATTCGGCTCCTGACAATGTGCTGATCTACGTGACCTCCAATCGCCGCTACCTGCTTCCGGAATATGAGGACGATTATCTGGGAGGCAAGTATGTCAAAGGTCAATTGCAGCAGAGCGAGATGCAGGATGAAAAAAGCTCTCTTCCCGACCGTTTCGGTCTCTGGATCGCCTTTCACGTCTTTACCCAGGATCGCTATCTGGACGCGGTCAAGCTCTGCATCGAGGCGTGGGGCATCCGGCTCGGTTGTCAGCTCCCGTGGAGCAAGGAGTTGGAACTGGCGGCGATCAGGTGGTCTCACGACAAGAGCAAACGCTGCGGACGCACCGCCTACCAGTTCTCCAAGCATTGGGTTGGCCGGGCCTTGTTGAGATAGCTGGTGAAGCCTGCACCGCACTATGATTATCTCCGCCAGCCGCCGCACCGACATCCCCGCCTTCTACAGTCCCTGGTTCATGAACCGGGTAAGGGCGGGGCATTTTTATCGGGTCAACCCGTTCAACAGTCGTCAGGTCAGCGGATTCAGCCTCAGGCCCGAGCATGTCGACGCCTTCTGTTTCTGGAGCAAGAACCCTCGGCCGCTCTTTGAGCACCTCGATGAACTGGATCGACTCGGTTACCGCTACTATTTTCAGTTCACCCTCAACGCCTACGACCGCAACTTTGAGCCGCATCTGCCATCTCTGGCCGAGCGGCTTGCGACGTTCCGTGAGCTGGCCGAGCGAGTCGGTCCGCGTCGGGTGGTCTGGCGCTACGACCCGGTTGTCCTGACCAGTGCGACCCCCGTTGCCTGGCATCTTGCGCAGATCAAGCGGCTTGCCGAGGATCTTTTCGGATCGACCGCTCGCCTGGTCTTCAGTGCCTATGACCGCTATGGCAAGGGACAGGGACGACTGCACGCTGCCCTGCAGACGGCTGGCGTCAAGCTGCATGATCTCAGGGCGCAAGAGCACGCCGGAGAGTTAAGCCTGCTGGTGGAAGGGGTCAAAACAGTTGCTGAACGCTATGGGCTGAGGGTCGTCACCTGCAGTGAAGATTGGGATCTGTCAGAGCTTGGTATTGATGCTGGTGCCTGTGTCGACGGGCGACTGATCGGTGAGCTATTCGGCAGGGAGGTTCCGCTGGGCAAGGACAAGAACCAGCGGGATGCGTGTAACTGCGTCGCATCGGTCTATATGGGGATGTACAACAGTTGCCGGTATGGTTGCAGCTACTGCTACGCCAACACCAGCCAGCAGCTGGTTGCCAGAAACCTGGGTAGCCACGATCCGCAAAGCCCGGCACTGCTCGGCGATTTTGCTGGTGACCTCAAGATTCGCACTTCCCTCCGATCCCGCCCTGATAACCTGCAGCTCTCCCTGTTCTGAGCCCATGCTCCGGTGTCGGGTCTGTCGTTAGCGCAGCTTGTCGCCAAGGGCGGCAAAAGGGGAATGGCTAAGGGATGGACGATCTGTTCCCTGGGATGGTCCGTCCGGGAGGCGCTCCGACTGAACGCCCCGGGTGTGCTCATGGTCATGGCAGTAGATGCACAACAGTTCCCAGTTGCTGCCATCGAGGGGGTTGTTGTCGTGGTTGTGGTCGCGATGGTGGACGGTCAGTTCCTTCAGTTTGCGCCCTTCGAATTCCCGGGCGCAGCGTCCGCAGACGTGAGGGAACAGTTTGAGCGCCCGTTCTCTGTAACCGGCCTGGCGCAGATCTTCTTCCTTACGCATAGCAGCGACTAAGCTGTTTTGTTTCATTGCGTCAGGTGAAGGCATCCCCGTTGTCCTTGTCTCTGCGGGTGTTCAGGCACTCTCGTTGCTGAGCAACCGGTCCCTGAAACTGGTGCTGATCGGGTTGTCGCCGAGCCATATCCCGAAATAGGCTGTTGCGAAATCAGAACCGGGAGAGGCTCCTAAAAGCTCGCCATTAAGTCTCAGTTCAGTCCCCACCTCAGGGCGGTAGGTGATGCTGTAGCGATCACCCGGCTTAACATCTTTGAACAGGTCGCAGAATTCAATCAGCCGCTCCTCAATGGCCGCATAGTTTCGGGCCGCAAGGTTCTTCTGCAGCAGCTCAATCGATGCATCGGCAAAGCCTTTCCCGGGGATTTCACGAAAGTAGGAGAGCTCCAGGTGTTTTGCGACATCGTCCGTCCAAGACTCAGGAGAATGGCCAGTTGGCAGGTAGAAACCGCCGGCATAGACGTCGAACAGCATCGCCCATTTCAACACCGCGACTCCGGTCAG
>PKTY01000290.1 GCA_002869725.1 Desulfuromonas sp.
AATCAGGTCGGTTGCGCCGGAACGCTGGAGAATACCGTCATCATCGAGCCGGTGTCCATCGCTGCCGGAGCCACGGTGCGCGGCTCTATCATCGGCCCCAACGTATCGGTAGCCGCCGGTTGTGTCATCGAGGCCAGCATCATTAAGGATTCGATCGTCAATGCCGACTGCCGGGTGCAGAGCATGACCCTGGCCGAAAGTATTCTTGGCGATTCGGTGCAGCTCATCGGCAGTCCGCGGCGGATGAATATCGGTGATCATTCCCTGATAGAGATGCAATAACCATTTCCCCTCCTCAGCAGGACCCCTGAAGGTCCTCGAAAGTGAAGCGATACAATGACTCTAGTAAAAATTCTGCCTTATGTGCTGCCCCCGATTCTGGGCGCGGTGATCGGCTACGTGACCAACTACATCGCTATCCGCATGCTGTTTCGGCCCCTTAATCCGTGGCACGTCCTTGGCCTGCGGGTGCCGCTGACACCGGGGATCATTCCCTCCAAACGGGGGGAATTGGCCAAGTCCATGGGCGGGGTGGTCGGCTCCCATCTGCTGACCTCTAAAGATGTCGGTTTTGCACTGGAGAAGGAAGGCTTTCGCCGTGAGCTGCAACAGGCGGTGAACGATAAGCTCGGCAACTTTCTTGACCGGGAACTGGGGCCGCTGGCTTAGCTGGTGCCGGACAAGTTTCAGGGACGTTTTCGTGAGCTGGTCGAAATGCTGCGTTGGAAAGGGCTCAAGGCCCTGTTCGATTATCTGCAGAGCAGCGAATTCGAGGAGGGCCTGCGGGGTTATCTGCAGCGCAAAGGCGACGAGTTTCTGGACCGGGATCCCGCCAGCTTTCTAGCCGGACCCAAGCGGATGATGCTGATGGGGCATGTGGAGCGCAAGCTGGCCGGTGTGCTGCAATCCGAGGGAACCGCCAAGGCCATCGAACGCATCATCGACGAGCAACTGGAAAAGCTGCTCACTTCAAAGCAACCTCTTAAAGAGATGCTGCCGGAGGCCTTGGTTGAGGGGCTGCTGGGGGCCATCGAGCGGGAAATCCCGGTGTTGCTCGACCATTTTGGCGGGTTGCTCTACGATCCTGAGTTTCGGACTTGGCTGGTGGATCGGGCCAAGGAGGCGTTGCTCAAGTTTATCGACGGTCTTGGCCCGATGAAAAACCTGGTGTCCGGATTTATCGACCTGGAAAAGATCGGCGAAAAGATTCCCGGTTTCCTCGATCAGGCCGGAGACGAGATTTCTCGCTGGCTGCGGGAAGAACGCACCCAGAAGCAAGTGGCGGAACTGCTGCGCTCTCGCGTGGAGAGCCTGTTGGAGCGACCAGTGAGTTCTTTTGTCGAGCCTTTGCCCTTTGAGAAGGTGGCCGGTGCCAAGCGCTTTGTTCGGGATCAGGCGGTGGCCTGGGTGCAGAGTCCGGCTGCGTCCAAGGCATTGCGTGGCCTGCTGGAGAAGGGCTTCGACGCCATCAAGGACCGTTCCTTCGCCGAGATGCTTAATTCCTCCTTGCCCGGCGGCATGGTGCCGCGTCTGCGTGAGCAACTGGCTAAACGTCTGCTGGCAGCCCTGACCAGTCCTGCCGCCAAGGATGCCGTGGACCGGGTGCTGGCGGAAAAGACCGAGCAGTGGGTCTTTCATCAGCCGCTGGGATGTCTTTCGGCGCGGCTTTCGGCCGATGTGCGCAGCGAGTTGCAGGAAGGACTGTTTATTCACCTTGCCGAACTACTGAAAAAAGAGGTGCCGCAGTTGGTCGACACCCTTAATATTCGGAAAGTGGTGGAAGAAAAGGTGAACACCCTCGATGTGTTGACCGTCGAGCGTTTGCTTCTCGATATCATGGAGGATCACTTCAAGTACATCAATCTGTTCGGCGCTCTTCTCGGTGCCCTGATCGGCTTGGTCAATCTGGTGGTTCTTGGCCTTGCTTGAGTCTTTGCGAAGGAATCAAGCTTAACGGAGTAATACCAAAAGCTGTCTGGACGCAAGGGCAGCTTTTGGACTTTTAGCCCTGGTGCCAAGTCGGCTGCAACGGGGACGATGAGCAGTTATGCTGTAAGAGGTTCGGTTGGTCGCCTGGGTGGATCTGTTGTTGCGGCACTTGAAAGCATTGCACCAAAACGAAAGAGGAACAGATGATTAAAAAACTGCTCGTGCTCGGTGTGATTCTGCTTCTGGCCGGTGTCGGTTATGGATTCTGGCGTGCCCACCAGAATCAGCAGGCTGTCCGCATCCTGGAGACGGCCGAGGTGGAGCGGGGTTCCGTGCGCCAGGTTCTGGAACAGACCGGTATCATCAAACCGCAGGTCGGTGCCATCGTCAAGATCGGCGCCCGGGCTACCGGGGTGATCGAACGGATGCTGG
>PKTY01000291.1 GCA_002869725.1 Desulfuromonas sp.
AAGGTCGGCATTGAGGACGCTAAGTTGAAATCTGCTTATTCGCGCACGTTTGACAATGCCGAGGCGATTGCCCTTGATGCGTTGATCGCCCACATGGAAGTCTACCGGCAGCGCGAGCTACTCGGACTGGCCGAAAAGAACATCTACGATCACCAAGACATCCTTAACATGCTTGAGGAGCGTCAGGAAGGTGGTGCCGGCAGTATCGCCGATGTCGATCAAACCCGTGCCCGTCTGGCCCGCGCCCAGGCTTCGTTGGCAGAGACCCAGGCGGACCTGAAATCGGCCGAGGCCAACTACAATCGGTTCGTCGGCAAACTGGCTGGTGATCTCGAGTTCTATATGCCCGACAAAAACATGGTCCCCGCCGATCTCGGCCAGGCCCTCGAGGCTACGAATCTCAACAACCCGAAAATCAGCGCTTTGGGCGCCAACGTGGTTGAGGCCGGGGAGCGTGTTACGCTCAGCAAATCGAACTTCTTACCGAAAGTCCACGCAGAACTGAGCACCTCCTACGAGGACCAGGTAGAGAGTTCAGAGACTTACGAGCACAATAACCAAGCCATGTTGCGGCTGCGCTGGAACCTGTACAATGGCGGCTCGGATGTCGCTGACCGTGAAGCGGCGATCCAACGCAAGATGCAGGCCGCCTCGCACCGCGACGACCAGCGTGACATGGTCCTGGAAGAAACCCGGATTACCTGGGCCGAGTTGGAATCGGCAAAAAGCCAGGTGGTCTCCTATGGCGACTCGGTGAACTTTAACCAGAAGACTCTTGACTCCTACATGAAGCAGTTTGACATCGGGCAACGCTCCCTGCTGGACGTCCTCGATGCCCGCAATGAACTCTTCCAATCCTCGGGCCTGCTGGTCACCGCCCGCAGCAACGAAGTCGTTGCCAGTGGCCGTTTGCTGGCACTCACCGGCAAGCTGACTGAAAGCCTGCAGGTCAACAAAGAGGTCTACATGGCCAAGATACCAGAATAAACACGACGTCACATTTGGCACATAGACGAAAAGGCCACCCGGCAAGGGGTGGCCTTTTCTCTTTGTTTCAACAGGATGCGGAGAACGTCAGACCAGCCCCTTCTTTTGAGCATACAGGGTCAGATCCACACGGTTTTTCACACCGAGCTTGCTGTAGATATTATGGACGTGAATTTTGACCGTTCCAGCTGAAAGCACCAGCTTCTCGGCAATTTGGCGGTTACTGAGCCCTTCCGCTACCAAACACATGATTTCCGTTTCCCGTTCGGTCAGAATCGTTGCCACCCGCCGCGCCCCCGCTTCCCGTTTCAACATAATCTCAAAGGCCTGTCCGATCGATTTTTTCTCCAGCCACTGCCCCCCGGCAGCGACCTTGCGAATGCATTGCATCAGCAAAGGAAGCGGCATATTCTTCAGCAGCATCCCCTCCACCCCTAACCGCAGCGCTTCAATCGTCTGCTCGTCATTCAACGATGCTGCCAGGAGGATGATTTTCAGATCCGGCACATTTTGCTGCAGGTCGCGAATCAGTTGGAAATTATCTTCATCCGGCAGGTTCAGGTCCAGCATGAGTATATCAGGCTGGATCTGCCGAACAGCCTCCCTGGCCTTGGCCGCAGTGACGCAGTAAGCAGACAGTTCAATCTCCTCCTGGTTGGCAAACAACTTGGTCAGCCCCAACAGGAACACGGGATGTGCATCAGCAGCGACAAGTTTAATTGACATGACAATCCTCTTAATCACCCACTCCGGGGCACATTCGCGGTCTCAGCCCAAACAAAAAAATACACGCAAAAACAGCTATCTCCACCAAACCGCTACTTGTTTTTATACTCTCTGTACAAAACTATACCCAAGGTTATAGAAAACTCAACCCTTGGTTACATTGAGAGGCTCTTTCACCCTGATAAACTGAAACTAAATACATACTCAGCGAACATCTCGGCCTGAGTACAACGTCTCACCCGAGCGATGTCCCAAAAATGCAACAGCCTTCTGTTACTGTCTCAATGAACTGAACGCTGGAGGGGGGCAACAAAAGGGGGACACATCATGGCTGATACAAAAGACAGCAGTCTGGCGGATCTCCAAGGCACCATGGTCACAGCTCCACAAGCGGGCAGGCTGGCCAGGTACACACCACAGGAACGCCAAATCTACCAACTCGACTTTGACCTCACGGAACAAACGGCAGTCGTGACCGGTAGTGATTTGCGCATTGATCTGGAGGATGGTGCAGTCCTCATCTTCGAGGACTTTGCCACGGCGGACAGCCAGGGGAACTCCCCCCTGTTCGTCATGGAGGACGGTAGCATCATCCCGGGCGACATTCTGCTGGCCCTGTTGAGCGGCGAACCGACGGAAGAAACTGCG
>PKTY01000109.1 GCA_002869725.1 Desulfuromonas sp.
ATGACGGCGCTGTTTGCTGCGCTGATCATGGTCCCATTTCTCAGACAGTGGGCCATAGACCAGGGGACGGTTGACCTCCCTGATGCACGCAAGGTCCACTCCATACCGATGCCGCGCTTGGGTGGTATTGCCATCTTTCTTGCCTTTTTGTTCTCCTGTGTCATTTTCCTGCCGATCGACGACCGGATTCGGGGGATGCTGGCCGGAACCCTGGTCATTTTTGCCACTGGGGTTGTTGACGATCTGCATGGACTCAATTCGCGCGGTAAATTCGCCGGGCAAATTGGTGCCTGCCTGATTACGATCCTGGTTGGCAAAATCTACCTGACCGAACTGGGAGACCTGTTCGGTTTCGGGCCGCTTCATCTGCCGGTTTGGGCCGCTGTGCCGTTTACGGTCTTTGCGGTTGTCGGGGTGATCAATGCCATCAACCTGATCGATGGACTGGACGGTCTTGCTGG
Source organism: Desulfuromonas sp. (assembly GCA_002869725.1). Taxonomy (GTDB): domain Bacteria; phylum Desulfobacterota; class Desulfuromonadia; order Desulfuromonadales; family BM103; genus BM103. The sequence goes on from PKTY01000109.1 coordinate 462, forward strand.
CGGGGTGTCGAGTATTGCACTGGTTGCCTTTTTTCTGATCGCCTGGCTGGAGGGAGATCCTGAAGCCATGGTGTTGTCGGCGGCCATGGCCGGAGCAATCTTTGGTTTTCTCAAGGACAATTTCTATCCGGCCCGAATTTTTATGGGCGATACCGGAGCAATGGTGGTCGGCTACGTGCTGGCGTTTCTGGCGGTTTTTATGACCCAGCGCCCGACCGCTGCGATCAGTCCGATGGTCCCGGTGGTTGTGCTGGGGCTGCCACTGCTCGACACCGTCTGGGTTATGATGCGTCGCCTGCTTAGGGGGGGCAGCCCCTTTACCGCCGACCGCACCCATGTTCATCATAAGTTTCTCGATCTCGGTTTCGATCACCGTCCTACGGTCATTATCATTTACGGGATTTCCTTGTTCTGGGCGGTCTGTGCCTTATTGTTGAGGGGGCTGGCTGAATACCAGTTGCTTGTTTTTTACTTGGTGACGGCCGTCAGTTGCTACCTGGCACTACGTCTGTTGCTGACACGCCACACAGCAATGGTGACTAATCCCTCAAACCGTTTTGACCTTCGCAGTTCACGGTTCTACGGTTATCTCTATGAGCGGTCACATCTGCTGATGGTTGGCATCAAGTTTCTGCTTGGGCTTTATATGGGGGTGGCTCTCTACGCAATTTTTACCCACAGCCTTTTCCCGTGGCAGATTGCCCTGGCTCTGCTCGGGGGAGGCTGTTATCTCAGCCTGATGCGAAGCGGCGATGATCGCCAGTTCCTGCTCCTTATTGTTTATGCCGCTTTTGGTGTGGCCGCGACCCAGGTCTGGGTCTCCCAGGAAACTTTTTTCGGCAGTCTAACCGTTAAACGCTGCGGTGATCTGCTGCTTGGTGCTGCCGGAATTCTGGTTATGGCTAAACTGTTGCTGCGGCGCAGCGAAGAATTTGTCTTGTCAACAGCGGACTACCTGGTGCTGGCGGTCTGCATTTTTTTGGCGGTTGCATCCCAGAAAGAACTGCTTGGTTACAGCATCAATGGTCCTCTGTTTCGAACCGTGCTCGGGGTCCTGGCGGTTCGCACCCTGGTCAGTGATAATTTCCAGACTCAGCGGGTTGTGATCAGTTTGGCCTTTGTCGTCCTTGTCTTGTCCACTCTGGTCGGACTGTTTTCTGTCTGACACAAACCGTTCATGATTTTGGGAGCTTGCTTCTATGGCCGTTACAGTTGTTATCCCTGCTCGTTTCGCTTCAACACGTTTCCCCGGAAAGCCTCTGGCAGACCTGTGTGGCAAGCCGATGATCCAGTGGGTCTATGAACGGTCTCGGGCCTGTGATTCCATCGACCGGGTGCTGGTGGCAACCGATGACCAGCGGATTGCTGATGCCGTGGCAGGTTTTGGGGGGGAGGTGGTCATGACCCACCCTGACCACCCAACCGGAACCGACCGTCTGGCCGAGGTTGCCGTCTCGATCGATAGCGAGTTGGTTGTCAACGTCCAGGGAGACGAACCCTTGATCGATCCGGCCATGATTGAGGCGGCGGTTCGCCCCCTTATGGACGATGATTCAATCCCCATGGGGACGCTAAAGACTCCTTTGTGCTCAGCGGAGGAATATTTCAATCCCAACGTGGTCAAGGTCGTGACCGATCGCAATGGATTCGCTCTCTTCTTTTCCAGGGCACCGATCCCTCACGCCAGAGATTTTATCGACCAGCTCGATGTGCGTTGGAAAGAGTTGGCGACAGCCCGTCACGTTGGCCTTTATGTCTACCGGCGCGATTTTCTGCTTCGTTACCCAAGACTTGAGCCAACCCCCCTGGAGCAGCAGGAGTGCCTTGAACAGTTGAGAGCTCTTGAACATGGCTACCGGATTCACGTCGCCGATACGGCTCTGCTCGGACATGGTG
>PKTY01000055.1 GCA_002869725.1 Desulfuromonas sp.
ACGGAACAGGCCAGAATCAGCTCTTCGGCAACCAGCGGCTCGATGCTGTACAGGTGCGGCATCTCCAGGGGCTGTCCTTCCGGCATAAACACGTCCGCTAGAGCAAAATCAATTTCACCCTCGCGCAACATCGTCAGCAGGGGCGCGGTTTCGTCAAAGAGAAACGCAAACTTTACATCCGGGTACTTCTGCCGGAACGAATGGCTGAGCAGCGGCAGGTACTCCTTACCGAACTCACGCGGCGCGCCGATGCGCAGCAGGCCTGCCGGTCGGTCGATCGGCTGACGGATGGTCGTCATCCCTTCCTGCAGGCTCTCCATGAACGGCTGCACCATCGCGAACAGCCGCTTGGCCGCATCGGTCGGCACCAGCTTCTTGTGCAGGCGGATAAACAGAGTCGCCTCGATCTCTGCCTCGAGCTTCTGCAGCTGCTGGCTCACCGCGGGCTGGGAGATATGCAGTGCCCGCGCCGCCGCAACGATGCTGTGCAGGGAATAAATATGATAAAAAACCTTGAGACGGTTAAAGTCTGGAAGCATAAGCTTAGCTTTTCCTAAAAATAAGAATAATCGATTTTACTTATACCTACCTTTACCCTATGCTGACCCCAAGTGCAACAGCGATCAGACACTTTTGGGAGGCCGCCATGACAATTCTATTTCTTTTAAGTCTCTCCGCCCTGGTGATAACTGTTGTGATCAGCTGCCTGAGCATGCAGAACTGGCAAGGTGGCGCGCGCATGATTAACGCCGACTGGATGGATTCTTCCGAGAAGTTCCGGCTCATTGCCCGCTGGGGTGTACGCAACTAAACCGGGCAGTCGATGATTTTCGGTTGACCGGCACATGCTCGAGTGATACTCATCATATCAATCAAAACCCTACACAATCAGCCCTCCGGGGCTGTTTTTTTTGTGATCGACTCTAATGACCCACATCCAGCACCGACATTTGCAACGGTTCACAGCCGAGGCGCGCCTGCTGATGATTCTGGCGGCGCCGATTCTGACGGCGCAGCTGGCACAACAAGCCCTCGCCTTCGTTGATACGGTCATGGCCGGTCGGGTCAGCGCCACCGACCTCGCCGGAGTTGCGGTTGGCGGAAGTCTGTGGGGTCCGACATTCTTATTTCTTTACGGTGTTCTCCTCTCCATTACCCCGATGGTTGCACAACTCTACGGAGCCGGCAAAATTGACGAAACCGGTCCTTTAGCACGACGTGGCATCATGGTCGCCGCTCCGTTGGTTCTGGTTGCCTTTCTGCTTTTACGTCACGCTGAATTTGTCTTCGTCAGGATGGATGTCTCCCCTCAGATCGCCGCAATTGCGATCGACTACCTCAAAGCAATCTCCTGGGGTTTGCCGGCCATGGCCATGTTTTTCCTGCTGCGCAACCTGAGTGAAGGTCTCGGCCTGGTGCGCCCAAGTATGCTGATCGGGTTGGCGAGCATCCCGGTGAATGTCGCCGGCAACTATATTTTCATCTACGGGAAATTTGGTCTGCCCGCCATGGGCGGTGTCGGTTGCGGCTGGGCTTCGTCACTCACACTCTGGTTCATGTGCGGCTGTATGCTGCTGACCATTTGGCGCATCAGGCGCTACAGCATGACGCACTTCTTCGATCTCGCCAAACGACGCGGCACTGAAGGCGCGACACAAATTTTCCGACTGGGGATGCCGATCGGCATTGCACTGTTGGTTGAAGCGAGTATCTTTGCACTGATCGCACTGTTCCTGGCACCACTGGGCGCCCTGACAGTCGCTTCGCATCAGATCACCCTGAACTACTCTTCCTTGATCTTCATGATTCCCTTGAGCCTCTCCAGCGCCATCACCATTCGCGTCGGACATGCGATCGGCAGACAGCGCAACGACCGGGCAAGGCTCGTAAGCCGAGTGGGGCTGACTCTCAACTCCGGGATTGCTTTGGCAACTGCACTCCTGACTTTGGTCTTCGCAGAGACCATTGCCGGCATCTACACCCGCGACGCCCAGGTCATTACCCTCGCCACCGGGCTCCTCTACCTGAACGCCCTCTACCAGGTCCCTGACGCTTTTCAGATCGGTGCAGCTGCCGCACTCCGGGGATACAAAGACGCCCGCGTCCCCTTGATAATGGTGATCATCGCCTATTGGGTGATCGGCCTGCCACTCGGCTACAGCCTTGGATTAACCGAACTGTTCGGTGCACCGATGGGCGCCAAGGGTTTCTGGATCAGCTTGATCGTCGGGTTGAGTGTGGCTGCGGGGCTGCTCGGACTCAGGTTGTGGAGGGTTGGGCGCAAGCGTTCCCGCTAGTTCCCCTTGCCCTTGCTTGCTTCTTTGCAGGGCGCGTTTTTTTTTGCTGTTCCTC
>PKTY01000342.1 GCA_002869725.1 Desulfuromonas sp.
ACGCATACTGATGGTGACTCGCGAGCAACCAGGGGAGAAACTGTTCGGGCTCGGCAAAAGCCTCGCTCCCGTCATCGGTGAACTAAAGCGCCGCGGCTACGTTATCCGTTACCTGTCTCAACAGGACATGCCGTTAGGGATGAGAAGCCGGCTTGGCAGATGGCAGGTCCGGCTCGCCAGTCTTCCTTGTCTGCGTGGCTGCGAAAGCAGAAAGGCCTTGCTGGGAGCATGGCTTGAACGTTTTGCTATGGCCCTGCTCGCCGCCCGTCTGGCAGAGCGTGAACATTTTACCCATGTCCACCTGCACGACCCCTGGCTGGCCGCTGCCTTCCGATTTCTCCGCAGGGTCTTCCGGTTGCGCCGGGTCCGCTGGGGGATCACGGAGCACGGCTTCGGAAGTTATGCCCGTGCCACCCGTGATGATGGCTTGCAACAGTCTCCGCATGTTCATGCCGTTCTGCGTCGCCTGGAAGCCAAGACTCTGACTGCGGCCGACTGGGTCGTGGTGCCAACCCGTCGCAGTCTGGTGAAACTGACAGAGGATCTCAATCTTATCAAAGCTCCACGCCACTGGCAGGTGATCCCTCACGCGCGGCCTGTGGACGATTTTCCGGAGCGTGGTCAGGCGCGCAGTCAACTCGGGTGGTGCTCCGGCCAGCTTTACGTGCTCGGGATCGGAAGACTGGTTCCTCTCAAGCGGTTTGATCTGCTGGTCAGGGCCTGTGCAATCGTTGCCAGGCAGGTCCCGCTGAATCTGGTGTTGCTTGGTGCTGGAGATGTTGACTCGCTGCACCGGGAAGCTGCATCCTGCGGACTGCACTCCCTGACGATCATAGCGACGGAGCATGTCCCTCTCTACATAGCTGCTGCCGACATCTATGTCAGCAGTTCACAGAGTGAGTCGTTCGGGCTGGCCAACCTGGAAGCCCTGGGAGGCGGTTTGCCGGCGGTCTGTACGGCCGTGGGTGGTGTCCCCGAGGTTGTCGGCGATGCAGCCGTGCTGATCCCCGCCAACGATGTTGATGCTCTGGTCAAGACGTTGAGCGAATTGGCCGGCGACGCTGCTTTGCGGCATAGGCTCGGGGAAAAGGGGCGTGAGCAGTTTCTGTGTTGGCCCGATCTGAATACGGTGGGCAGTGCCTATGTTGAGCTCTATCGCTAGATTGTTTCATCGACCGAATCGGCAGTCCGCTGAGGGCCTCTGCACGTTGCCGGTCCCTTTGTCGCTGTACGAGGCCAATCGTGTGCTGGCTTTTGCCCCTCACCCCGATGACGAAGTGCTCGGTTGTGGCGGCACCCTTTCGCTGCTCGCCAAACTCTGTCCGGTCAAGGTGGTGCTCGTGACCGACGGCAGCGGTGCCGGCGAGCTTCCGAAGGGGACCGCCGAGCTCAGAAAGAGTGAATTTCGCCAGTCCCTTGCGGTGCTCGGTATCGAGGCGTTTGAACTGTGGGATCTGCCTGACGGAGCGGTAACGGACAGCCCGGATCTTGGTCGGCGCATCGCGACTCTTCTCAAAAACGACAGCCCGGATTGGGTCTTTGCGCCGTCTCCCTCCGAGTACCACAGAGACCACGCTCGCATTGCAACGGCCGTCGACAGGCAGTGCAGAAAGTGTCGCCACGTTGAAAAACTGATCTTTTACGAAGTCTGGGCTCCGTTGCAGGCGACGCACTGTGTCGATGTCTCGAGCTGCTGGAATCAGAAAATGGACGCACTGGCCAAACATGCAACGGCTTTGCGCTACGGTGATTACCGTGCTTATATGGAGGGTCTCAATCGTTACCGGAGCATGTATCTTCCGAATTGCCGCTATGCTGAAGCCTTTCAGGTTGCGAAGCTGCGCTAGTTCTTTTTGATGAGTTTTCATGATGAATAATTGCACAGGCAGCCCTTTGGTCTCCCTGATTGTCCGAACACGTAACCGGCCCGAGCTGCTCAAAGAGGCTCTGGCCAGTATCGCCCGTCAGGGCAGGCAAAACCTTGAAGTCATCATCGTGAATGATGGTGGCTGCCCGGTCACTGGTCTGGCGACGGAACAACTCGTTGGGCGCAGCGTCCGCGTCGAGGATCATGCCGTCTGCAAAGGGAGAGCTGCTGCAGCCAATTCAGGCCTGGCCCTGGTTCGGGGCGATTACGTCGGTTTCCTGGATGATGACGACACCATCGAGCCGGACCACCTCGAGAGCTTGATGGCTGTTGCCCTGGCGCACCAGCAACAACCGGCTGTGGTCTATTCGGCCGTTCGTGCCCTGCGCCGCGGGGATTGTTCCTCGCCGCCGCTCGCGGTGGGGACGCGGGTGGCCTTCGTTGCCCGCTTCCTGGGCCGGCGCCTGAGCTACACCTA
>PKTY01000217.1 GCA_002869725.1 Desulfuromonas sp.
GACCGTGTAAAGGGAGCGGGCCAACTCGCAACCAGCGAGATGGGCCTGTTCGAGATCGCCGGCAAAAACCGCCAGCAACTGCTTGTCAGGACTGAGCACGGTATTGAGCAGAAAGTCGGGGCCGATCATGCGGGCCGCTTCGAAAATCGCCTGATGGACCGGGTTTCCTGCAAGGTTGGCCGGCCGTGCCAGGGGGTTGCGTCCTCCCTGTTCCGGGGGATTAAAAATTCTAAAATGGGTTGCCATGCAGGTGTTGCGGCTGGCCACGCCCGGAACCAGCCCCTTGCGACCGCCGCCGAAACCGGCGAAGTAGTGGATGCCGATGGTTCCGGTGACAATGACCCGGTCGGCTTCCACAACTCGGCGGTTGACCTGCACAGGCAGCCCGCAGTCGGTTAGGCCGAGATCGACCAGCTGCTCCGGATCATCGCAATCATGATCGAACACCGCAATCCGCCCGTCGAGAGGCCCGAGGATTTTCCGGTGTTCGGCCGCACTCTGCTTACGGTGGATGCCGAGGCCTATCAGAATACTGATCTGCTGGTCTGAAATACCACAACGGTTGAGTTCGTCGACGATAATCGGCAGATAGATTTCACTGCCGGTGTAGCGGGTAATGTCCGAAGTTACGATCACCACCTGATCGCCAGGCCGAACCAGTTGCTTCAGGGGCGGAGATCCCAGCGTAGCCACCAGCGCTTGGCGCACAAGCTTGTCAGCGGGTGAAGGGTCCCGGAGAGCTGGAACGCTCAACTTCCGCGCCGACGGCAATTCTACAGTCTGGCTGGATGTGCCGTATTTGAGAGTAAAAGTCGTCATCCTGTGACCTCATATTCCGGTTCCATCTTAAGTCTACGGGTCGCGGGAATGCAAGTTCTGGCAGAAGGCCAAGTCCATGCAAATATTGCATAGCTGGTACCCGTCAAATCACATCATTGGTAGAAAAAGAGAGGCTGCTGGTTGCGTCAGTAAAGGTTTAACAGGGGATGGCATGAGCTATGCACTTTATGTTTTCAGCTTGTTATGGGGCTGGGTTCTTTCGGGGGAACTGTTATGGGGCTGCGGATATTTATCTTTGAAGAGGATTCGTCCCTTCTGAACCTGCTGACGGTCTACCTGCAGGGGAAAGGACACAGTGTGCAGGGATTTTTGGGCCGTTACAGTTGTCCTCTCTATCAGAAAGAACATTGCTGTTGCCCGGCCGAGAAGCCCTGTGCCGAGGCAGTGATCATCAATAGCAGGAACCCTCTTAAAGACGCTGATATCTTGATTGACCAAGGGAGAAAAGGGTGCAAACTTGCCGCAAAGAACAAGGCTGTAATGTGCGCCAGCTTTCTCAAGGGCCAGGAAGATGTCGTTCAGGATCTCGGCTTTTCGACCATCAAGAAACCGTTTCGCCTGGAAAAAATTGAAGAGTGGCTGGAGTCATGTACTGCCAGGCTCTCTTGCCAACTTCCTGCCTCCCCAAAGTAAATCAGCAGCCTTATCAGCTGGCCCCGGTGATGAACGTTTTCTTTACTTCACCAGACGCCATAGCCCGCGCCATGGAACTGTATGCCATCCGGAATTCAAGGTGATCGCCAATTGTCGGTTGCGAATCGCAGTCTGTGGTGTCGCAAATGGTATAGTTAGAGGCTGCAGCAATGATGCGCAATCCCCTTGTCAGGGGGGTCAGGTCGTAGGAATCGACATCCAGCAGGCCGAAATTGAGGATACAAAGGCGGCGTAAGCCGTTGTTCTCAAAAACAAGCTTTTTCCCAAAAGCATCCGTTCCTGTCGTGCCGTTGGGGATCGCAGGCTTCAGAGACGTCTCCAGAACTTCTCCCTGGAAGACAAAAACATCCTGAAAGAGGCCAGGAATGGCTCTTTTGGTCGGGGGTTCTTCCCCGACAAAGACCGCGGCACCAATCCGCAACTGATTGATCCTTTCAGGGATTACACCCTGTTCGACCAACCTCAGCAGCATACTGCCACTTCCCACGGACAGGGTGTGAAACCGGCAACTCAAACGCTCTTCAGTTTCGCTGGCGATCGTCACAAGTTTTTCCAGGTCAGCCAAGCCCGCTTTGTACCCACCGTAACAGCCGACCGTGGTTCCCAGCCCGATAAGTGAAATGCCTTCATTCGTCATCAGCGTCTCTGCGGTGGACAGGGTTCGTTCGGGAACAACGCCTTCCCTGTGATTTCCAACATCGACCATGAGAATCAATTCCTGGAGACGGCCCTGTCTCTTAGCGTGGTCAGCAATCATTTTTGCGTGGGCGGGGGCTGACACAAGCCATATATCAGGACTCACCCCAATTGCCGAAGCCTGATCATGGTCTGGCAACTGCACCATCATCAATTTTCCGGGATAAATTTTCCGAGCTCGTTCGAGGTGACTGGGGCGGACAATGCCCACAATTTCCCAAGGAACCTCGGCGAGTAACGAGAGGATTTGGGGATGAGCGTTACAGCCTTTCGTCACCCAAACAGGCTTGACCCCCGCTTGCCTGCAGATATCCCGGATAGACGAAATGTTGTGGCGAAGTTTGTCGAGGTGGATGAAGGTTCGCATGAAATATCAGCTTGCAGCCGTTTTGCGGGCGACAATAAAAAACAAAACTGTTGCTATTAGGTAGATCGCTCCGAGATTACTGATGGCAGAAGCCAGCCCGAATGTCGCAATCATCCCACCGACTACAACAGGACCGGCCATGTTGCCGACGCGTTCCAGCGAGTTAAATATCCCCAAAGCTTTTCCCCGGCCAACGCGTTTGACGGCTAAAGAGTTACTGATCGTGGCAATGCGAGCCCCGTAGCTTAAGCCACAGGACAGAGCAAAAAGAACCAACACCACCACGTATAGGACCACGGAGTTCAGGAAAAAGTAGGAGATCAAAGCCACCCCTCCCAGTCCGCCGCCAATGGTCACTGGAATAAGCTTGTTGTCAAATCTGTCAACCCAGTGGTTTATGAAAGGTGCCACATAGACCATACAGAGGCCGTAAGGCATCATGAGGCGGGCAATATTAGACTGTTTGACGCCCAGGTCATCCAGCAGCAAAGGGCTGGCGAAATAGAGAAAACCCACCAAACAGAGGGCAGAAGGGATCGCGCTCAGCAGGAGACTCCCCATAAAAATACGATCCTTAAAGAGATGGTATGTTCCGGAATAGAGCCCAATCGAATCCTCTTTTTGTCCTCTCGCCTCCCTCGGCAGTTTCCCGGCCTCTTTGGTTTTCCTCAAAAACAGTACCACGAACATGATGGAGAGCAGGACAAGTAAACTCCCAACAAAAAAGACGCCTTGGTACCCAATTTTTTCAGCGAGCATCCCGCCAACGGCAGTGCTGGAAATAAATCCTGAAAAGTATCCGGCCTCCAAGCCCGCTACGGCCCTGGAACGATTCTCTGCCCTGGACTGATTGACGATAACCGACTGTGTGGCCATAAGCGCCATGCCATAGCCAAAACCAACGCAACCTCGTGCCGCGAGGAGCTCATAAATTGTTCCAGCAAGTCCGCAAAAAAAAGTTCCTGCACCGGTAATGACGACCCCCAGGATAAAGGGGTAAAGCCAGCCGCGGTAATCCACCCAGGTTCCGCAGAGGGCCAGGCTGATAGCAACACAGAGCATTTCAGCGGAGATGGGGAGGCCAATGATCACTTCCCGTGAGAGGCCTGCCATCGGTTGATACAGTTGGTCAGCATAAATCGGCAGGAAAGACATGGAAAGTGCCATGGCAAAGGCGAACAGGAAAGCTGAGGTGCGAATAGCGGCCCAGGTAGGGACAGCAAGGTCGCTTACGGTTTTCTGAACCGACGCAGTTTTCCTGCTCTGTTCACTTTGTTCCCCGGCGAGAAGTAGAGCCACCAGAAAGAAAACGAACTCAAAGCCGACCAGCAAAGAGACGACAACCACCGTGATGGAATCGAGGAGCAGGTCCCCGATGGTGTTGTCGATCACCTTGCTGGAAATACTCATATGCACATATCCCGCCGTTGCCTTCTTGCTTTCCAGGGGGAGAGCAATCTGGGTAGGGCTAGGTTCCAGATTTTCAGGGTCGGCAATCACTTCCTTCAGTTTATTGCGAATATTTTCATCATCGACAACCGCCCGGTAGAGGGCTTTACCCTCTGTGTCAATGATTGCTATGTCAGAAAGTTCCGGGATGTTCTGCAATACCTGCCCCAGCAGTGTGTCAATTTTGATGAGCTTTTCAATCGAAATTCCAAGGCCAAGGAGATAGTCCACATCGTTTTTAATCAAGCTTCCGAGCGAATAACATTTCGCCTGAATTTCACTAAAATAGCGTGTTTTGAAATCGGACAGACTCAGGTAGGAAAAGCCAACTTGGGACAGAATAAGAACCAATGAAGTGATAACAAGGGCCCTGCTTTTAAGCGAGAATCGTTTTAAAGACTTTCTGCTTCCTCTTGTTGGAATGACAAATTTTACAAGCAAGAAGAGAAAAAGGGCAGAACTGACTGCAATCAGGACAAGAAGTTTACCGTTGCTAGCAAGCATCTCATAGAGTTTCTCCTCGATAAGAGCCTCGGGCAGTACAATTTCAGCGTAGCCTTGGAGGGTTTTTTTGTGCCTGTTTCCTCCGTGAATGGGGAAAGTCAAGTGATAACTGTCATCCTTGAGGACAACAGACTCTTCTTCGCCAAGTGGGTCGCCAAGGAAGACCTTTGCCTCCTGATCCGGTTTTTCTTTGAGAGAATATATGGGCTCATTTTTAGAGGAATAGACAAAAATCTCTTTGATTTCAGGGTGCTTGAAGTGAAAATCAGTAAACAGTTCGGGCAGGCCGGTAAATTTTGACAAAGCCTTGCCAAAGCCCAAGGCCCTCTCAATTTTCTGAACGTGGTAGCGACCAAGAACGCTGTATTCAAGGAGAAGGGATTTGGTGTAAATTTTTTCAAGGGCGAGTGTCGAGAGCGCCATGTTCAACAGAAGGGCCCCGAGTAGCGTGCCAAGAATGAACAGCGTGATTCTGACATGCAGCTTACTGAAATATTTGTTGCCGCCTGACAGCTTTCCCGGTTTTGTCGTTATGCTCGTGTGGCTCATTGACTGTTAAACCTTTGCCGGCGGTTGTTGGTCAGCTGAATGCTCGGGGAGAAGGTTACCTGCGGGAGATGTAGAAGTCGAAAGGAAGTTTGTTGCTGTTGAGGTCGCGAACAATCTCGACGTCCTTGAATCCGGCCTCTTTAAGCATGGCGACAAGGTCCTCCGAGAAAATGGCACGATAGACCATTTCGCGCGTGACCACCTCCCATCCCGTTGGCCCCTCCTCTAAAAAAAACACGTTGAACACAACGATTTCATCCGAAGGGTATTCCCACAAGTCGAACACAACCCTGCGGCCGTTGGGAGTTCTATGTATCTGGCGAGGATGAAAACTCTTCTTCTCTTTGAAGAGTGATTCATAATTGCGGATGCTGATGATGCTGATGCCGCCCGGTTTTAGGCGCAGGTACATTTGCTTCAGTCCAGCCTTAACATCTTCTGCCGTTAGCAGGGCCGGCAGGGAGTTGTCGCAGCTTATCACGCAGTCAAATTTTTCCTGCACGATCGATTCAAGTTCCCTTAGATCAGCCACGGCAAACTGAACGTCAACCCCGAAACGAGAGGATTCATGTCTGGAGCGCTCCACAGATTTTGAACTGATATCTGTCCCCGTGACCTGGTAACCTAACTTTGCCAGCCCAATGCATTGGGTGCCGATCCCACAGGTACAGTCGAGAACCGTATGAACCTGGGAGCTTGAGTGGATGCGGATGAGGTTGTCGAGAATACGACCCTGCTCGACAAGTTCACTGTCCCAGTCCGATAGCAGTTGATCATAGTCGACGGCAAAGCGGTCAAAGAGCTGGCTTTGGTCAACAGTATTGATGTCAATCATGTGTTTCCCTTGGGGATTCCTTACGTTACAGAGCCAACCGATAGAATGACTCCTCTCACTCAGAGAAGATCTCGTCTGCCGCTCCAAGGATGTCGACCGGGGGGTCGAATCCAATCTCCATACAGGTTTTCAGGTTGATGGCAATCTTTGAGGGATCTTCAAACAGCAGGGGTAAGCTCCGTGGCTTTGCCCCATTGAGAATCTGAGCGATTTTTCTCGCATGGAACTCAGCGACATATTTAAATCCAGAGGTTGCGATACTCAGGAGGGCACCGTTTTCAACCTCGGAGGTTCCCGTCTGGGAAAATGTTGGAATGTCGTTGGCATTGAGTATTTCAAGATATTTGGGTAAAGAGTTCTGATCAATTGCAAGCTGCCCTGTGATGTAGAAAGCGTCAATCTTTGGCGCAAGCCGTTTAATGGCATCAAGCATCCACGCCTCAGATTGCTCCTTGGACTTCATATATCCCGGGTGAAGTTCCTTTTCGACTGTAAAGCCGAGTTCCGAAGCGACGGTTTCAACATCTTCTATGGCGGCGTAACTGCGGCCCTCGACAGTGTCCTCAAAGGCCATTCCAAGTTTATTAAAACCAAAAATTTCGTGGAACAGGGTGACCTGGCGCAAAAAACGTGAAGGGTCAACTCTCGCTGTCAGGTTGTCACGACCAGAATCAGTGTTTGAATCGACAATTTCTGCTTTCAGGGCGTCTGAGACATCCATGACCACAGCGGGGATGTCAAACCCTGGCGGCATATTTTTCATGTCCTGACCGGCCCATGTGCCAAAGGCGAGGATGAGGTCGATATCCTTTTTTTTCTGCCGTTCGATCAGCCTGTTCTTATTGGCCAGGCGCAGATCGTCTTTCCAGGCGCTATCGTAGAAAGCGTCCGGAACAAATTCCAGATAGTTACTGATATCTTTTGTGCTGGAAGCAGCTTTAAATATCTGCTGGGCGCTCTGGTTATTGCTCTTGGGGAGTTTGGTAACGTCAAGCCAACCGATTTTTCCCAGTTCGCGGAGAAGCGCTAGAAACACCTGGTCATATTCAAAATAGCTGCCGCCCTGAATAAAGGCCACGCGAAATTTGCCGCCGTTATCCTTGGTCTTGGGTGATGTCGAAAGTTCCTTGGAAAGTCCAGAGGCCGGGATGCTTAGCAAAACTATGGAAAATATACTCAACAAATAAAGTGATTTTCTAAACATAGACAGACCTTTCACGGACATTTGGAAATGGGCAATACGCTTTCATCGCGAGTGAATAGGGTTGTTTCCGAGAAAGCGAATACAAAGCATTTCAATATCGTCAGATTGAGGGGCGTCCAAGACGTGTCTGTGCACAGAATCAATGACGGATTTTATCGTATGTTCCGAGTCGAGATTTTGCAACGTCTCAAGAGAAACAACCAGACTTTCTTCTCCGTAAAATTCTTGCTTAGTGTTCATGGCTTCGGTCACGCCATCGGTGTAAAAAAGTATGCTGTCGCCAGGATTCAAACGCAAGGTTAGTTCTCTGTAAGACAGTTTGGCAATGGCGCCTACGACCGGGCCACTGATCTCTTTGAGGAAAAGCGGGTCTTCTTGTTGTCTGAGAGGCGCGGAGGGTTGTGACCGCCGTTGGCATAGCGAACCATGCCAGTAGGCAAATCAAAGATCCCAATAATCAGCGTAACGAACATGGTGTTGGGGGTGTCGCGGTTCAGGATTGCATTGATCCGCGTCATACCGTTTTTTTGCCATGAATAAGACCCCTGTGTATCCAGATGGCGTGGGGTTCAGGTTGGACCGTTAATGTGGAGATTCCGTACTGAGTATATCCTCCATTGATCGAAAAGCGAACGAGAAAGCCTCGGCCACGGCTCGGCAGATGACCTGTCCATTGACAATATTCAACCCGGCCTTGATCGCACTCTCTTTCAGTGCCGCCTGTTGCCAACCGCTGTTGGCGATCCGCACCGCGTAGGGGAGGGTGGCGTTGGTCAGGGCTACGGTCGAGGTCAGTGGTACCGCTCCTGGCATGTTGGCCACGCAGTAGTGGAGGATATCGTCGACCACAAAGGTCGGATCGTTGTGGGTCGTCGGTCTTGAGGTCTCGAAGCAGCCCCCCTGGTCGATAGCGACATCGACCAGAACCGCCCCCGCCTTCATGGTTTTGAGCATCTCCCGGCTAATCAGCTTGGGGGCTTTGGCACCATGGACCAGCACGGCGCCGATCACGACGTCGGCCTCTTTGACCAGCTGGCGGATGGTCGCTGGCGACGACATCAGCGGCAGGCAGTTCTTCGGCATGATTTCAGACAGATGACGCAGCCGGTCGAGGCGGGTGTCGAGCAGATAGACTCTTGCGCCCAGCCCGGACGCCATCAGCGCGGCCTGAGTTCCAACGACTCCGCCGCCAAGAATCAGTACCTTGGCCGGGGCCACCCCCGGCACTCCTCCCAGCAGGATTCCCCGTCCACCCTGAGCCCTCTCCAGATACTTTGCCGCCTCCTGGGCAGCCATGCGTCCGGCCACCTCGCTCATCGGTGTCAGTAGCGGTAGGGTGCCATCCAGGCTTTCGATGGTCTCGTAGGCGATACAGACTGCCCGGCTCTCCATCATCGCCCGGGTCAGAGACTCGGATGCAGCAAAGTGAAAATAGGTGAACAGGACCTGCCCCGGTCTGATCAATGGATATTCAGCCGGTTGCGGTTCTTTGACGTGCATGACCATGGCTGAGCGTGCAAACAGCTCTTGAGGAGAATCAACCAGTTCAGCACCGGCTTCATAATAATCCTGGTCGCTGAAGCCGCTGCCGAGGCCCGCTCCAGTCTGGACCAGAAGCTGATGGCCGTTCTCCCGCATCACTTCGGCGCCGGCCGGCGTCATGCAGACCCGGTTCTCGCCGGGCTTGACCTCCCTGGGGATGCCAACAATCATGGGAATTCCCTCGCCAGGCAACAGCCCTCTTGAAACTTAACCTTCTGCGGCAGGCGAAGTATCAGTCGTCAAGCGGACGCTGGTCATCGATCACCTTGCCATCATTGGGAAGCGTCCCCGGTTGACAGAAGGCGACCTCTGTGCGCAGCCTGGTGATCGTCTGAAAACTGTCAGTCAGTACGATGGCTAACTCTGGGGTCGGTGTCTCTGATTCGACCTGCAGACAGGCGTTGTCAAGTCCTTTGCTGTTACGGGTCAGGATCAGTCGGCCCTTTCCCGCTTCACGGTGACGCTTGACAACCTCGGCGACTTGACCGGGGTGGACGAACAGACCCCGCACCTTGGCCGACTGGTCGGCGCGCCCCATCCACCCCTTGATCCGGCGGTTGGTGCGGCCGCAGGGGCTCTGCCCCGGAATGAAAGCCGACAAGTCGCCCGTGGCAAAACGAATCAGCGGGTAATCGGGGTTGAGGCAGGTCACCACCACTTCGCCGACTTCGCCCTCGGCAACCGGGTCATATGTGCCGGGGCGGACCACTTCAACGATCACCCCTTCATCGACAATCAACCCCTCGCTAACGTCTGTTTCATAGGCGATCATGCCGAGATCGGCGGTGGCGTAGCATTGCAGCGCGCAAAGACCACGGGACTGCAACTGGTCTCTGAGTTGGGGCGGAAAATATTCCCCGGAGACCAGCCCTTTTTCCAGCGACCCCAGGTTGAGCCCCAACTCTTCTCCTTTGTCGAGAATGATCTTCAGAAATGATGGGGTGCCAACATAGGCCTGGGGGCGCAAGTCGGCGATGGTACGGGCTTGCAGTTCGGTTTGACCGGTGCCGGCCGGGAAGACCGCGCACTCGAGGGCAAAAGCGCCCGATTCGACCATCGCCCCGGCCGGGGTGAAGTGATAGGAGAAGCAGTTGTAGAGCAGGTCTCCGGCACGCACTCCGGCGGCGTAAAGAGCTCGAGCAAAGCGCCAGTAATCCCGACGGCTTGTCTGCGGTTCGTAGATCGGTCCTGGTGACGCGTAGATTCGGGTCAGGGCTGGCGTCGACAAATAAGCCAGGCCGGCAAAGGGTGGGTTGTCATGTTGCAGGGCTTGTAGTTTGCTTTTTCGGGTCAAAGGCAGGCGAGCCAGAGTTGCCTGGTCGATCTCGGTGAGCCCGGAAAAGTCGCTGAGGTGTTGGCGATAGTATGGGGAATGAGCCAGGGTATGGCGGAGCAGTTTGCTCAGTTCGGTGAACTGCCGGGCCGTCCGCTCATCCATGCTGCGGGTTTCCAGCTCATCGAAGTATTTGCTCATCGTCCCCTCCTCACATCCAGCGCTTTCTTCTCTTGTACGACTTGAGGTTCTTGAAAGAGCGACGTTCTTCACCACCTCCGAGGTAGAACTGCTTGATGTCCTCGTTGTTGAGTAACTCTTCGCGGGTGCCGTCAAGGACAATCTTCCCGGACTCCATGACATAGCCGTAGGTCGCGTGTTTAAGGGCAACGTTGGCGTTCTGCTCGACCAGCAGCATGGTGATCCCCTGCTCGCGGTTGATGGTCTTGATGATGTTGAACACCTCCTTGACCAGCAGTGGCGACAGGCCCATGGACGGTTCGTCGAGAAGGATCATTTGCGGCCTGGCCATCAGGGAGCGGCCGATGGCCAGCATCTGCTGCTCGCCACCCGACAGGTAGCCGGCCAGGCCGGTGCGCTCCTTGAGTCGCGGGAAGTAGTGATAAACCATCTCGATGTCACTGTTGACTTCACGATCTTTGCGGGTGTAGGCGCCGAGGCGCAGATTCTCGTGAACGGTCATGTCACCGATGATGCGCCGCCCTTCCATAACCTGAAAGATCCCTCGTCGCACAATCTGCTCCGGCGCGTTGTTGGCGATATCCTCTCCCATGTAGTGGATGTTGCCGCGGGTGACCTTGCCGTCTTCGGTGCCGAGCAGTCCGGAGATCGCTTTGAGAGTGGTCGATTTTCCGGCGCCATTGGGGCCGAGCAGGGTGACGATCTCACCTTTCGGTACTTCAAGGCTGACGCCGCGCAGCACCAGGATCACCTCGTCATAGACGACCTCGATGTTGTTGAGGGTCAGCAGAGCTTCGGCGGTATTTACGGCAGCTTCACTCACGCGTTTCTCCGGTCAGACATGGATAGTGGGGCGGTGCTGTGCACCGCCCCGAGAATTACACCAAGACTGCGTGCGACTACCACCCAAGCCATTCCTCGCGGCGCGGGACTTCAACAGTCGCCTGCTTTTCCATCTTGAAGTCGCCACCGTTGTACGCGCTCTTGTAGACCGAGACCAGGGTGGTGCCGCGATGGTCTTCGCTGGTCCAGGTCGAGGGGAGACAGACGCCTTCGAGTCCGGCCGGGACGTAGCCCTCCATACTCTCCATAGCGTTCTTGATGCCGGTACCGTTGAGCTCTCCCTTCTTGTCCGCCATCTTCATGGCGTCGACCATGAACATCGTCGAGCAGACACCACGGATGTAATGCAGGGCGCGATACTCGTCGGTGCTCTTGGCTGAGGTTGCCGAGATCGCTTTCATCACCGGGTTGTCACTGGCGCCCGCTTTCCAGGGCGTGCCACCGACCACCCAGGCGACACCGTCGCCGGAGTCTTGGGCTGCGGTGATGCCGTTCTCGTCCCAGCCCCAGATGTTGGCGAGGAACTGGGTTTCAACGCCGACCGTTTCGCACGACTTGATCAGCGAGATATTCGATCCTGAGGTGTTGCCAAGATAGGCGTAGTTAGCCCCTGATTCCTTGAGCGACAGGCACTGTGCTTTGGTGTCGGCCGGTTTCATCGAGTAAACGATCGGGGACAGTATCTCGAAGCCGAGTTCCTCGGCATAGGCTCCGCAGGCGTCCTTCGGGGCGTTCGGATAGGGATGGTTGTCCCCCATGTGGGAGAATTTCGGTTTTCCGCTGCCACCCTTCGCCTTCCAGTCGTCCATTGCCCACTGTACCAGGCCGCGGCAACCATCGGAGTAGGAGGGTCCGTAGAAGAAGTTGTAAGGAGCCTTACCTTTGGTGCGAGGTGATTTGCCGCTCGGGTCGGTCAGGTGGCCCGAGTAGGAGGCCGAAATGTAGGCGACCTTGTCGCGGGCGATAAATTTGACCAGCGCCTCGGTGTCGGCCGTTCCCCAGCCTTGGATCGCCACCGGGTCGAGGCCAGATTTCCACTTCTTGTAGGTTGCCACGGCCCGATCGGCCTTGTAGGAGTAATCGACTGTATCGAACACAATCTGCTTGCCATTGATGCCACCGTTGGCATTCACGTAGTTGAGGGCGTCGATGACCCCCGGCCCGTAGTGGCTGCCCACCCCTCCGGTCGGACCGGTGAAGTCGGTCAGGTGACCGACCGCCACGGTCTCCCCCCAGGCCGAGCCGGCCACGAACACGCCAAGAGCACACAACACGGTGATACTTTTAAACTTTTTACCGATCATGATGGATCTCCTCTGCAGTTGGATACAGTTTTTGTCCCAGCAAGCCGGAACGGGCCTTATCGCCACCGATCAAAAACCTCACGCACTTCCTGTCGGTCAGTACGAGAACGGGTAGAGCTTCCAGTAGGCCTTGATGCGTTGCCAACGGTGGGCCAGGCCCTCCGGTTCGAAAATCAGGAACAGGATGATCGCCAGGCCGATCGCCATCTCCTTGATGTAGGCGAGAGACTGAATCAGGTCGGGCATCATGCCGCTGAACAGATCAACGCTCCATGTCATGACCTCGGGGAGCAGTACCATGAAGATCGTGCCGAGCACGGTGCCGTAGATCGAACCGAGTCCGCCGATAATGATCATCGCCAGGAACTGGATCGACAGGATGATGGTGAATCCCTCGGCTGAGACGAAGCCGAGGTAGTGCCCGAACAGTGCCCCGCCAATCCCGGCATAGAGCGCAGACAGGCCGAACGACATCACCCGGTACCAGGTCAGGTTGATCCCCATGATCTCAGCGGAGAGGTAGTGGTCACGCACCGCCACCAGTGCCCGCCCGTCGCGGGTGCGAACCAGGTTCGAGGTCATGGTGAAGATCACCAGCACATACACCAGCACCAGGTAGTAATACGACCGATCGCTGTCCAAGGCGTAGCCGAACAGGGTCAGGTACTCGGCCATGGCCCCGGCCGAACCGCCGGTGAACCAGTCGGCGCGGGCGAAGAAGTCTTCGAGGATGAACTGTGACGCGAGTGTCGCAATCGCTAGGTAGAGCCCCTTGATGCGACCAGCCGGGATGCCGACGAACAGGCCGACCAGCATGGTCAGAAGACCGGCAAGGGGGATGGCGAAAAAGACCGGGATTCCGAACCGGCTGTTCATCCAGGCCGAGGCGAAGGCACCAAACCCGAAAAAAGCTGAGTGTCCCAGCGAAATCTGCCCGGTAAAGCCGACGACCAGGTTGAGCCCGAGGGCGGCAATGCCGTAGTAACCGATCTGGATCATCAGGTTGAGTACGTAGGGGCTGCCGACCAGGGGCACACAGAACAGCAAAGCGATGAAGCCCAGTGTCAGGTAACGGGTCACCGGTGTTGCAAAGATCGTTGCATCGGACGCGTAGCTGGTGCGGTAATCACCACACGGCCGCATGGAGCTGCCGAGAGCCATGGCGGATCAGATCCTTTCGATATCTTTGGTGCCGAACAGACCGTACGGCTTGATCATCAGAATGATCACCAATGCGTAAAATGGTGCGATCATATAGAGGTTGCCGAAGTGCAACCACTGGCTGTCGCAGAACTCGGCGACGTTTTCCAGAACACCAATGATCAAACCGCCGACCACCGAGCCGACGATCGAGTCTAGGCCGCCGAGGATGACCACCGGGAAGACCTTAATGCCGAAGAATGACAGCGCCGACGAAACCCCGTTGACCATGCCGATGACGATACCGGCCAGCGCCGACACCACTGCGGAGATCGCCCAGGACGTGGCAAATACCGCTTTGACCGAGATGCCGAGACTTTGCGCGACCTGCTGGTCGAAGGCGGTGGCGCGCATCGCCAGACCGATTTTCGAATACTTGAAGAAGTAGTAGAAGGCAACCATCACCAGCACTGAGATCACCATGCTCAGGATGTAAGCCGATTGTACCTGCATCCCCAGTACATTGATGCTGGAGGTTTCGAACACCTGAGGATAGGACTTGGTTTCGTGGCCGAACAGCAGCCCCATCAGTGCCTGAAAGAAGATCGATAGGCCGATGGTCACCATGATCACAGAGATGATCGGCTCACCGATCATCGGGCGCAGCACAATGACCTGCAGGGCGATGCCGAAGACCACCATGAACGCCAGCGTCAGCGGGAACCCGAACCAGAACGGCAGCTCGAACTTCATTAGCAGCCACCAGCAGGTCCAGGCGCCGATCAGCAGAAATTCTCCCTGTGCGAAATTGACCACTCGGGTCGATTTGTAGATCAAAACGAAGCACATCGCCACCACCCCGTAGAGGGAGCCGACAATCAAGCCGTTCACGATCAGCTGCATCAACAGTTCGGTGTTCATCTTGCGTTCTCCGTCGGTAACCGGTTAGGAGGTTCCCTGCTCCACAGCACCGGCCAGGGTCACCACCTGCAGCGAGGTCTTGATCCGCGAGGTAGTGCCGTCCTGAAAGGTAATCACAGTATCGACCGGGATCGATTCGGTATCACTGTAGAGTCCGGCAATGATGTCACTGTAGGCTTCGCGGATGAC
>PKTY01000274.1 GCA_002869725.1 Desulfuromonas sp.
ATTTCATCCCCTCCGCAGGATTCCGGAGGCCCTCCACTCTCCGGCATTGCACCCCCCTCTTGCATCATCACATCACATATGCGGGTTCACCTGAACTATCGGCACAGAGCCTATGTCACTCCCTCCTTTCCCCGGTATAATGCAACTCGGTTTTCCACAACGGGCGAGGCTCCATGACGGAAACCTGCTGCCGCCCGTCACCCATTGAAACGACCCATGTCGCCCTCCCCCACTCGCCATCGGTTTCGAGAATCGCCAGATCCTCATCAAAACGTACGACCGAAAACTCTTGCTCCTGGTTCGAAAAAGGGTTCGTCAATACAATAACGTCTTCGGCGCGAATTAACCGCAGGCTGCCATCAGGAGACTTGAGCACCGCCGCCTGTTCAGCAACCGAAATTCTTTTGAAACGGTACCCCAGAAGAGAATCAGCAGCCTGCCCGCGGCTCACAGCAGACAAAACCAGAAGCACAACAATCAAACAAACAGGCCAATAGCCCTTCATAACGCCTCACTGAGCAGCGGCAGATCGCCACGACGTAAAGGTTGACTTTCCTTGCCCTTGACCTGCCTTTCGTACTCTTCATAAAGGCCCGGCTCCAGCTTTCGGTCGCCAACCAGGTTGGTGCGAGCACCAATATTGCACTCGACATAGCGATGAACCGGCACGTGGTTATAACGCAGGCTGATTGCACTGTAGAACAAGCCTCCGGCATTACGCACATAAGCTGTCACCTGACCGAATTCATCATGGCCAATCGGCACCACGATGCGCGGCTGGTATCCTTGCTCGGGGGCAAGCGTCATCTGCTCGGGATATTCAACGTCTATCTGGGCAAAACCTGACTCCGGGTCGAGAGCCTCAAGAACCAATCTGTACTGCCCCGGTTCTCCTTCCAGTTTGATACTGATATCGGGGTGCCAGTCGCGAAAGATACTCGATATTCTGAATGCTCCCATCATATTGGCGTCATCAATCATGTCCATTCGGTACAAATCTACAAGCCTGTACCCATCGGTTCGCAGGAGCCAGCCCATTCCGTAGGTATTGACTAAAGCCAGGTCCGCTTTCTTACGCATTTTGAACACCATTGGTTCCTGAGATCCATATCCTGGCCCTTTTTTCTCAACATGTTTGCCATAGAGAAGAACACGCGAACGGTTGTATTCAAATCGGTAGAGGTAACCATCTCTGGTGATCTCCAGCAAGCCAATCAACTCGCCATATCCGCCGATCGTAAAGTTACCCTTCGAGTCGGTGGTTGCCTGATAATTACGAAAAGCCGACCCCGACTCGACTCCCCACAGTCGCGACTCCATCCGCACCAGAGCTCCTTGAACGGGAACTCCGTCGAGATCGACCACCCGACCGTAAAAGATAAAATCCTCATTACGTTCGGCACGATGCTCCCGCCAGTATTCTTTGGCCTTGTCCATTTTGCTGAGGCCGGGAATCAAATCGAGCCCTGCCAGCGACGGCTGCATCGAACTGATGACCAGCAACATCCCCAGAAATAATCCTCTACGCATAAAAGACCTCCCCCTCACCAGGTTCGCTGCATTTCGCAATCGTGAACAAAAGCTCTCCAGTACGGATTTTCATCGACGATGTTGGAACGAAACTGGCGACTGTGGGAATAGTGAAACCGATCAAAACCGTACATGGCGAGATCTCTCGACCCCTTCGTTTCAATGCTTTCGGTATCAAGCACAAACCCGTTGACCGGATCGACAGCCCCAAGCGCCCGACTGCGTGATTCCGCTCCGAAGGCGTAGATTTCGTAGTCGTGCTCCACAAAGTTCAAAACTCTTTTCCAGTCGATCCATTGCTCTTCCTGATTGAAGCTCAACAACTGATAAAAACCGACTTCCGCGCTATTCGGTGCGTAGGAATCAAGGCTCCCCTCATAGTCATAGCGCAGCAACCCGTCCGGCTTGGTTCGGTTATTGGTCTCCCAACAGGGGGATGTCACTTCCGCAGCGACCAGCGCATAATCGACCTGGTTGTAATAGCTGAGCAAGTCTGTCAAACGGTCTGCTACCCCCTCGAAATACGGGTAGCCGGCAGTATTCCCCGGGTAAGTACTGTAAACATCAGGAGTTTCATAAGTGAAAGGAGCCAGTTGTGGAGTAATACTCGACAGCTCTCCATCGAACATGCTCGCCGACAACGCGGCCTGACTGGCCACATAAGTGTGAACCGCCCCGACAGACGCTAAACGAATCGCTTCAGTTGCCACCACATTCCCCTGACTATGAGCCAGCAGTTTGAGGTTTTTCTCCTCATCCAGAGTGAGGTCTTCAAGGAGTCCAGCGAGCACCCGTGCCGAATGCCAGGCCCG
>PKTY01000037.1 GCA_002869725.1 Desulfuromonas sp.
CCTGATTTCATCGGCGACAACAGCAAACCCCCGCCCCCGGTCACCCGCCTGGGCCGCAATGATGGCAGCATTCAAGGCGAGCAGGTTGGTCTGCTCGGTTACTTCGTCGATGACCTTGAGGATATCGCCGATATCCTCGGCTTTTGTTGACAGATTCTGAATGGCCTCGAATGCCACTCGGGATGCTTCCGTAATCTGCTCAATCCCTTCGAGCGTCGCCTCAACAGCCTCTTGGCCATTGGCAGCATCTTTCTGGACCCCATCCGCTCTCGTCGTTGCACCCTGTGCATTCTGTTGGACCTGATGAATGGACGCATCCATCTCCGAAACCGACTCAAGGGTTGTCGATGATGTCTCCTGCAGGTGGTCAACACCATTCACCACCTGTTTCATGGATGACGCCATCTCGCTGATCGAGCTGCTCACCTCGTCAACATTGGCGGCCAGACTTTCAGCGTTCAGAGCCAACTCCTCAGTACTGGCGGCCATCTCCAGGATCGATGAGGTCACATCCGAAGCGGAATGGTTGAGGTTGTCAACCTGGGAACCGACGCCATCGACAGACAGCTTGATCTCTGCCACAACCTCGGCAGTTTTCTCGACCTCCTCCACCTGAATTTGTGCCGAGGTGTTGATCTGCCCGGAAACACCGTTGATGGCATTGGAAATCCTGGTCAGGTTGTCTGAGGACAGGCTGGTCTTCTGCACCACGGAAGTGACCTGAGCCACCATCTCATTCATGGCCTCTGCCAGTTCGCCGATCTCATCCTGCGCATTGACTTCAAGCTCTTCAATTTGATCGAGTCGACCATCGGCAAGCAAACGCACAGTGGACTGGAGTCTTCTGAGCGGTTGGATCAGCAGTTTGCGGGCAAAAACTTCGACCAGCACAACTGAAACAAAAAAAACACCACACAACAGGATCAAGACTCGGCGCATGTTGTTGTCGGCAATCTGACGCACCCCTTCGACATGCTCTTCGACGAGCTTCTCTGCCGTCCGAGTCAACCCCTCCAAGTCCTCCATAAGGCGTCCCTGCTGCTGGCCAACGGCCTGAACCTCGGCCTGAATTTCGACGAAATCCTCACCGCTGGCCAGCATTGTATAGTACTTGGACGCCAACATACTGTAGTCCCGATAAGAGTCCTGGAGACGTTGAAAATCATCCGCTCCCATTGCGCCAACACGGATAACTGCCGGCTCAATCTGCCGCAGCATATCAGACACTTCGACAGCAAGGTCCTCCCCGCTCTGGATCGATTCCATGTCGCCCAGCAGAAAGGCATCTTCAAAGAACTTGGTTTGTTTCTTGAATGTGTTAACCACTTCATTGCTGGTCAAAGACAGAGGGATGGCGTTCTTCCGTAGCAGCGACAGATCGTCCGTCAACTCGACATTGGACAGATAAGTTGAGGCTGTAGCCACGACAAAGCCGACAAATGCCACCCCGGCACAGAGCCAGACCTTGAATCGTACGCTTCTGAAGAACTTCATCAACCCTCCCAACTACTTGAGCTCGAGCAACTTCACCTGATCATCCAGACTTTGTTCAGCAATATAACCGACAGCACCGCGATTGGCCGCAACATAGCTTTTAACTGCTGCATCATCTGCCATAACTGGCGGAGGGGTTCCCACACCGGTAAACAGTGCTTTTTTCCAGTAGGTCAAGAATTGCTGCACCGACTTTTTCACAACCTGCTTTACAAAAAATTCATGTAATTCCGGATTTTTTTGTACGACAAGCTTGATACGGGTCCCGTCACTCCAGGAGGACGTTTTCCCCAGAAAAATTTTCTTGGCTCCATCGACAGTGACCTGAGAATCAGGATTGGCCTTGTTCACCACGAGAACAAACTCACTGGCCAGGCCGATCTGACAGGTGAGCATTATCAGAAGAACCGTCATAAACAGTCGTTTAAACATGATTATTACCCTCCCTGGCCTTAAAAGTTATAGGACACTTTGAATGCGACGTAATCCCAGTCTTCTTCAAGGTCCGCCGGATCATTCAGGACGGTCATGAAGAGGGCTGTGCCGTTCACATCGTGGTATTCCGCTTTCAGGGTCCAGTTCGCATTCACGTCGTAGCGCAACCCGATACCAAAATCTTTTCGCCAACTGAAGAAGTCCTGGCGCGATGGTGATGTCGCCGCAAAATCTTTGCCATCCTTGTCATCCTTGTCGCTGTAGAACACATCGTAAAGCAGTGACAGGGTGAACTTTTCCATGAAGGTATAAGAAGCCATGGCATAGTAAGACTGCGACGTCGCGTCCATGCCGGTATAACCTGAGAATGTCTGCTCGCGCTCCGTTTCGGCGTATTCAGCCGCCAGCACCA
>PKTY01000111.1 GCA_002869725.1 Desulfuromonas sp.
AGCGCTGCACGTTCAATAGGAACACAACTCGGCAGGCAGCTTATCAGGGGCGTGCTGGGTTCACTGTTTGGAAAAAGGCGATAAGGTATATGCGAAGGTGACGATTCAACATCATGCTTTTGTAACAAACTGTTATGCCAATAAAGGCAAAACTCAAGAAAAGGAGATGGTGCTATGGCTGGGAAATTTGTAATTGAGAAGGCAAAGGATGGCCAATACTACTTCAATCTCAAAGCATCCAATGGGCAGGTTATCTTGACCAGTGAGATGTACAAGGCAAAATCAGGAGCACAGAATGGCATTGAATCCATTCAAAAAAATGCAGAAGATGATGGCAACTACGAAAGGAAGGAAGCCAAAAACGGCAAGCCGTATTTTGTGCTGAAAGCTAAGAATAAGCAAGTCATTGGTCAAAGTCAGATGTATTCATCGGTATCATCAATGGAAGCAGGGATTGAGTCAGTCAAGAACAATGGTCCTGGTGGCACTGTCGAAGATCTGAGCTGATTGATCTTGAAACTGTAAACACGAAAGTTGCTTGGGATCTCTCCAGCAGGGGCCTTTTTCTCATCCCAAAAGCGCAGGTGTGCTACTAGACTGCGCTACATTCTTATAAGTCACCACTGACAGGACGGATTAAAGGTAGGGGTCAGATTACTGGATTGCAGGGTTTCTGCGAAAAGGCCTCCTTTCAGCCGGTTTTGACAACTGAACGATAGGAGGAGGATTTATAGTAAAAAGCCCCAACACGCGGATGGCAGGGGCATCGTTCACTTTTCTGCGTGTCAGTTGGAGAGATAACTTACTGTTGTCACCCTTGATTGTCTTCCGTAATCAAGTAGAATAAGAGCCTTATCGCAATCTCTTAAGCCAATGGCCGCACGTTGGTTGTAGGTAGAGTCATTAAACTGCGGAAAGGGTGGTCCTTTCCCGTGTCGAAGCAGGAAACAAAACAGGAGGAACAGCAGATGAGAAAAAAGTGGTTCGTGTTTGCAGTCGCCGTTATGTTGGCGGGTTCGGCGTTTGCCGCTGAAAAGGAATCTAGTGGTGTTACACCGAATCTGAATAAAGGGACCAAGGTTCTTGAAGGTGCAGGACATATCAATCTGATGGGAGATGAAGGACAAATTCAGCTCGCTTACGGCCAGTTCGTCGCCGACGGAATCGAAGTTGCCGTGGTCGCCGGATTACGGGACAACGATAGCTACATGAGCACCGAGTTGGGAGTCCGTACAGAGTACAACATTGTCGGTGATTCGGCCTTTGTGCCGTTCCTAGGTGCCGGCGTTGTCTGGGCCGATGTCGAAGCAGACGATAGCGATATCGACACCGACGCCGCCGTATTTGCGGTCGGTGGTGGCGTGAAATACTTCATCCGCGACGACGTCGCTCTAGCCGTGAACGGCAGCTACCTTTTTGCTACGGATGATATCTTCGTCGATTATGAAGACAGCGAAGTAGAGGATGACGAAATCCGCATTCTCTACAGCGTTCGCGTCTACTTCGACTAGTAGATAGCCCGCACTGAACGACGGCCCATCCCGCCATCCCGGGTGGGCCGCGTTATTCGCCCCTGCCGCAAAGAATCGGACTGCACGCTGCAACCCTCCATACCTGATCAAAAGAGGCCAACAATGCATCCGGAGCCTATTTCAGGAAGTCGAATACTTCTCACTGAAAAGGTACAGGTCAGCGTTATTCTTAAAAATCACAGGTTGTGAGAAGGAAAAACACCCCGATTGATAGCGCAATCCGAGAAGGTTTTTTAATCCAAGTTGAAACGGCCACCTGGAAACGGGTGGCCGTTTCAGGTTTGTTAACAGTCACAATAATTACCCATGCTCTCGGGTTTTGGGGTTATGATTACCAGTTGAATCCCTGGAGATGGCGATGCTGCGAAAACACCCCTGGCTTGCTCCTGTACTTTTCATCACCCTGCTTTTCTATTTGAATTTTGTATCACGCATCCTTCTCGCACCTCTGGCTCCGGTGATGGAATCGGAGCTCGGATACTCCCATGCCGGTACCGGCAGCCTCTTTCTTCTGATGTCGCTGGGTTATTTCTTTGGACTATTTGTTTCCGGAATAATCTCCTCTCGCTGGACCTTTACCCAGACGATTCAGTTGTCTGTTTCCGGGTTCTCACTGAGCTTGATAAGCATTGCCTTCATCACAACTTATTGGCAGTTCGGTTTTCTCGTCTCCATACTAGGCTTCATGGCTGGACTATACCTGCCTGCGGGAATGGCCAAGCTTACCGAGCTGATTCCCTCGGTTCACTGGGGAGTTGGGCTGTCTCTCCACGAACTGGGGCCCAATCTCGCCTTGTTTCTTGTTCCC
>PKTY01000293.1 GCA_002869725.1 Desulfuromonas sp.
AAAAGGCTCTGCAAGAGCGCTTTGCCAAAGTTCTCGGTTCGGCGGTCAATCCGGTCCTGCGCGAAGGAAACTCTGACCGTCGTGCTGCCGCCTCTGTCAAGAACTTCGCTCAGAAGAACCCTCACCGGATGATGAAGCCATGGCCTGAGTCGGGTTCTCAGTGTCGAGTTGCCCACATGGAGGGTGGCGACTTCTACGAAACTGAAAGATCCGTGACCATGGACAAGGCTGACACTGTCAAGATTCAGTTTGTCGATGCCGCTGGCGCAGTTAAAGACATGAAGGAAGTCAAGCTCCAGGCCGGTGAAGTGTTTGACAGCTCAGTCATGAAGGTTGCAGAGCTGCAAAAGTTCTACGCGACCACTGCTGCCGAGGCCAAGGAGAAAGGGGTTCTGCTCTCCCTGCACCTCAAAGCGACCATGATGAAGATCTCCGACCCGATCATGTTTGGTCATGCCGTCAAGGTTTACTTCAAGGATGCTCTTGAGAAGCACGCTGACACCCTCAAGTCGATCGGCGCCAATCCCAACTTCGGCATGGCTGATATCCTTAACAAGCTCGACAAACTTTCGGCTGAGAAGAAAGCCGAGATCGAAGCCGACATCAACAAGTGCTACCAGACTGGCCCGGCCTTGGCCATGGTCGACTCGAGAAAGAACATCACCAACCTCCACGTACCAAACGACGTCATCGTTGACGCCTCCATGCCGAACGTGGTCCGTGACGGTGGCTGCATGTGGAACCTCGCCGACGAGCTGCAGGACACCATCGCCATGGTGCCGGACCGCTGCTACGCCACCATCTATGCCGAGATCGTTGATGACGCCCGCGAAAAAGGGCAGTTTGATCCGGCCACCATGGGCAGCGTTGCCAACGTCGGCCTGATGGCCCAAAAAGCTGAAGAGTACGGTTCCCATGACAAAACCTTTGAAGCTCCGTCCAACGGTAAATTCCAGGTGGTTGACTCCGCCGGAAATGTTCTGATGGAACAGCCGGTATCGACTGGCGATATCTACCGTTCCAGCCAGGCCAAAGATATTCCGATCCAGGACTGGGTCAAGCTGGCCGTTAACCGCGCCAAGGCTTCCGGTGAACCTGTCGTCTTCTGGTTGGATGAGAAGCGCGGCCATGATATGCAGATCATCAAAAAACTTAATAAGTACCTGCCTGATCACGACACCAATGGCCTCGACATCCAAATCATGGCTCCGCGTGAAGCGATGAAATTCTCTCTTGAGCGTGTCCGCAAGGGCGAGAACACCATCGCCGCCACCGGCAACGTGCTCAGAGACTACCTGACGGACCTGTTCCCTATTCTCGAACTCGGCACCTCGGCCCGCATGCTCTCCATCGTACCCCTGATCAACGGTGGCGGCCTGTTCGAAACCGGAGCCGGCGGCTCTGCACCGAAGCATGTTCAGCAGTTCCTGAAAGAAGGTCACATTCGCTGGGATTCCCTCGGTGAATACTGCGCCCTGGTTCCATCCCTGGAACTGGTTGCCAAGAACTACGACAACAGCAAAGCCGCAGTATTGGCCGAGACACTTGACGCTGCGATCGGTTCCTACCTTGAAAACCAGAAGCTCCCTTCTCGTAAAGTGAAGGAGATTGACAACCGTGGAAGCAGCTTCTGGCTGTCGGTATACTGGGCGCAGGCTCTCGCCGCCCAGGACAAGGACGCAGAGCTGAAGGCGCGCTTCGCCCCGGTTGCACAGCAGTTGACCGACAATGCAGCCAAGATTGACCAGGAACTGACTGATTGCCAGGGCTCCCCGGTCGATGTCGGCGGTTACTTCCGCCCTGACCACGCAAAGGCGACAGCCGCCATGCGCCCGAGTGCAACCTATAACGCGATCATTGATGCCATGTGATCCATGTTTGTCGAGTGAAAACGAAGACCCGCCTTAGAGCGGGTCTTCGTTTTTTAGGGATAAATTCATCTTAGCCGGCAAAGGCTCTTGACAGTCAAATACTGTTTGTATACTGTATACAATGTTTTGCTGTTGGATATTTCTAATGACAGTTTCGTTTTACATGGCCTGAGTCGACAGGCGAACACAACTTATTATTTCAAAAGGAGAGAGAAACATGGCGAGACCTAAAATTGCGTTGATTGGTGGCGGACAGATTGGTGGCGTTCTGGCACAGCTGGCCTGCCTGCGTGAACTGGGCGACGTGGTGATGTTTGACGTCGTTGAGGATATGCCCCAGGGCAAGACCCTCGACCTGGCCGAAGCATCTCCGATCGACGGCTTTGACGTGTCCTGCACCGGCACCAACAGCTACAAGGATATCGCTGGTGCCAACGTTGTTATCGTCACCGCCGGCCTGCCCCGCAA
>PKTY01000102.1 GCA_002869725.1 Desulfuromonas sp.
CCTGGATTTCGAGGGGTTTCGGGTGCTTGTTGAAATAATGCGAGGCAATCACCCAGGGCGGCAGGTTGCAGAGATTGAGTGACGCCGATTGCATCGGATCAACTCTCCATCAACATGATCGCTTCGGCGACTTCCTTCATCGACTTGCGCTTGTCCATTGCAATCTTCTGCATCTTGCGATACGCCTCCTGTTCGCTCATCCCCTTTGCGATCAGCAGCCCCTTCGCCTTGTCGACCAGCTTGCGGGTCACGAGGGCGTCTTTCAGTTTGGAGTTCTCGTCTTTGAGGTTACTGACCTCGATGAACTTGTGGATGGCGAGTTCGATCGCCGCCTTCATCTGGTCGGCGTTGAACGGTTTGAGCAGGTAGTTGCTGACCCCGGCGTCTCGGGCCCGGGAGATGGTCTCCGGCTCGGTAGCACCGGTCAGAAGGATAATCGGGGCCGATACTTTTTTGCCTATTTTTTCGGCAGCCGTGATGCCGTCCATAACAGGCATCGAAACATCGAGGACCACCAGCAGCGGCTTGACCTGGGGGGCCAACTCGGCCGCCTGGGCGCCGTTTTCGGCTTCGACGATATCCTCAAAGCCGTATTCGGCGAGGGTTTCCGCAACCTGGCGGCGGATCAACGGTTCATCATCGGCGATCAGTGCTTTTTTCATGAGACGTCTCCTGTTGGGGGATGAACCGACTGAAATTGCATATAGGGTGCCAGCGGCGAACGAACCGGAAAGAAGTAATACTCCGGCGACCGAAACAAAGGCTTATCGCCACCAGAACACCAAGAGAATCAAAATCTTTTTTTCACGCAAAGCCGCAAAGTCGCTAAGAAAAGCAAAAAAACTACTTGAGGGTGAAAATCAAAATCTCAAAAGAAATTCAATAAGGTTTTGGTTTTAACCCCAAAAAAAGATTTTTTCTTTCAAGGTGTGGATTCTCTTCGCGCCTTTGCGTCTTCGCGTGAGACAAGACTTTAAGAATCAGTCTTTGTTGGTGCCCAATGCTTTTGTCATTTAAATCTGTGAAGAAAAAGAGGACTTACCTCCGGGCGAGGTTCGGCCGGTGGATGAGGCAACCGGCGTCGCGCTGATCGAGCGCCTGCTGCAGGTCCTGGTCGCGGTTGTAGACATCCTCGCGGAAATTGACCAGATCGTCATCGTCGATCCAGGCGGTCCAGTAGAGGACATGCACCGGCAGCGGCTGTTCGAGGTAAACCTGCTGCGACACCGAGCTCCGCATAGCTTTATCGACCAGCTTCTCGTTCCAGCCGGAGTCGCAGAGCAGGTAGTTGGCGAGCTTATCCGGCCGCTGCAGGCGGATACAGCCGGAGCTGTACTTGCGGTTGCGCTGTCTGAACAGATCACGCCGGTTGGTATCGTGCAGGTAGATGGCGTAATCGTTGGGGAAGATGAACTTGACCCGGCCGAGCGGATTCCACGGACCCGGACGCTGCCGCAGCACTCCCGGGAAGTTTTCACTGTCGACTGTGGACCAGTCAATGCTCTGCGGGTCGATGTCTTGCTGCTGGTCCCAGCTGACGATCTCGTAGTGGTTGCGCTGCAGGTAATCGGGATCGGAGCGGATTACCGGCAGCTTGTCCTCTTCGAGGATGGTCGGCGGCACGAGCCAGTAGGGGGCGAACTCGACATATTCGAGCTCGGCCGAAAAGACCGGGGTCTTGCGGTAGGCGTTGCCGACCACGACCGGCATCGACAGCACCGTCTTCCCCTCCTCGATCACGTTCGCCCGGAAGTCGGCGATGTTGACCAGCAGGTAGTTGCTGCCGAGGCTCCGCGGCAACCAGCGCCAGCGCTCCATGTTGAGCTCGATCTGCCGGACCCGCTGCGAGACCGGAACGTTGAGCGCCTCGAGGGTCCGCTCGCCGACCACCCCATCGGGGTAGAGTCCGTGGCGGCGTTGAAAATGTTTGACCGCCTCGACATCCTCACTCTCCATTCGCAACGAATCGAGTGGTGGCAACGTCTCCAGGTCGTCGGTAAGAAGCAACCGGGTCCGGAGCAGGGAGATCCGCCGGTCGAGCATGCCGGGACGCAGGGTCTCCCCGGTCGGAATCCGCGCCCAGCCGCCGAACGCCTCGATCTCACGGTAACGGCTCAGCGCCTTTTGCAGCTTGAGATAGCCCGGATGGGATGGCTGGATATCGTGCAGGACCTTCTCCAACTCGTCGCGGTCGAAGGTATAGGCGACGACCCGGGATAGGTCGACCTTCTGTTTGCGCAGGGTCCAGCCGTCCTGGATCGCCTCGGATGGTACCCGCCCTTCAAGCAGGTGCATGGCGTAGTGGAAAAGAGCGTCGGTCAGCAACAGGTCG
>PKTY01000377.1 GCA_002869725.1 Desulfuromonas sp.
AGGTTATGCCCCAGAGGGCGCAGGGCACGGAACAGAGAGCTGGTTCCCAGAGCCGAACCGCCGATACCGAGGACCACGATCGTATCAAACCGCTCCCGCAGCTCTCCGGCCAGCTCGAGTATCTTATTCAGGGACTGGTGCTGTTGCGGGAGATCGTAAAAAGGGAGTTCACCATGCTGACGACGATTGACAATTCCAGCATGAATGGTTCTCACCGGTTCGCGCAACGCCGCCAGCTCCCCGCAATGGATACCGAACTCGTCACCGATATTTTCGGCCATCAGATTGGTGTAGTCGAGAGTGATCGGCATAGCGTCCTCCTGCGTGGGTATTAGAAATGGGTGTTAAAAACTGATATTGCGCGAAGCCACTTCGCATTTGATGACCACCGAGGCAGTCTTTCGAGTGACAGTAGGCTTCAGAGAACCTTCAAGCGGGCGACTTCGTCGTCAGTGAGCAGGCGGTAAGCCCCGGGCTCGAGACCATCAAGAGTCAAAAAAGCGTAGCCGATGCGCGCCAGACGGCTGACCGGGTAACCAAGGGACTCACACATACGTCGAACCTGGCGGTTGCGCCCTTCGTGAATGGTCAGTTCGAACCAGCAGTGGCTGCCACTGTTGC
Organism: Desulfuromonas sp.; assembly: GCA_002869725.1. GTDB lineage: Bacteria > Desulfobacterota > Desulfuromonadia > Desulfuromonadales > BM103 > BM103. The sequence goes on from PKTY01000377.1 coordinate 622, forward strand.
GCAGTGCGGCAACTTTGGCCGGAGCCGTCAGACCATCTTCGAGGCGAACCCCCTGTTCCAGACGGCTGACAGCCTGGCGGTCGAGATGCCCGCGAACACGCACCAGGTAGGTCTTGTCGATCTCGTGGCGGGGGTGAGCCAGACGCTGGGCGAGATCACCGTCGTTGGTCAAAAGCAGCAGGCCGGAGGTGGTCAAATCAAGACGGCCAACCGGATAAAGACGAGCCGGGATATCCCGGACCAGATCGACCACCCGTTGACGGCCTTGGGGATCGCTGAGGGTGGAGACCACGCCGACCGGCTTGTGCAGCAGCACATAGTAACGGCGCTGGACATCACCCAGCGATCGGCCATCAACCAGGATTTCTGTCGAGGGGGTCACTTTTTCGCCGATTACGGCAACCCGGCCATCGACCGTCACCCGCCCGGCAGCGATCAGCTGTTCGGCCTGACGACGCGAGCAGTAACCGGCAGCGGCCATCACTTTGTGCAGACGTTCTGCGCTGGTCATCTTCTACAAACCGACTCAATCTCCCTGACCGGAAGCCAAAACATCGCTCTCCGCGGCATCGACCAACTGCGTGGAATCGCCACCCTCCCCGATCTCCGCCAGATCCTGTTCCGGCAGCAGCTCACTGAACTCTCGCAAAGTCGGCAATGCGCTCAGATCAGGCAGGCCGAACAGTTCGAGAAACTGACGGGTGGTACCATAGATAATCGGCTTGCCGGGAACATCCTTCTTGCCGAGAATCCGCACCAGGTGTTTCTCCAACAGGGTTTTGATCACACTCCCCGAATCGACCCCCCGCAGGTACTCGACCTCGGCGCGGGTGATCGGCTGACGGTAGGCAATAATCGCCAGACTCTCAAGAGCCGGGCGCGAAAATCTGAAGGGACGGCTGCGCCCCAGGCGCCGCAAATAATCGGCATATTCAGGCCGGGTGCGCAGCTGGTAGCCGCCACCAACCTCCTGCAGAAAAAAGCCACGGCCACCCTCGTTATAATCCTCGACAAGAGCCTTGAGGCTCTCGGCGACCTCCATCGGATCGACATCGAGAACTTCGGCAATCCGCTCGGTTTTGAGCGGCCCATCGGCAGCGAAGATCAAGGCTTCGACCAACGGTTTCAGCTCATGAATATCCAAGGCTATCATCCCCCAACGCCAACTCCTGGTCATCTTCCAAGGTCACGGCCGGATGGAGCCAGATCGTACCGAAACGGCTGTTTTGCATCAACCGGACCATGCGCATTTTCACCAGCTCCAGCATGGCGAGAAAAGTCACGACCAACTCGTTACGCTGCACTCCTTGAGGGAACAGTTCGCCAAACGCCAGGCTGTGCTGGCCGTGCAGCTGACCCAGAATACTGTTGATACGATCGGTGACCGAAAGCTGCTCGAGGTCGACTTGGTGAAAAGACGGCTCGGGACTCTCCCTGAGAACATCCTGCAAGGCGGCCAGCAGGTCGAAGAGGCCGATGGCGACAAACCCCCCTTCGCTCTCTTCGAGAACTTCAGGTTCCGGCGCAACCCGGGCGAACAGATCACGTTCCAGCTGGGGGTACTGATCAAGGTCGCAGGCCGCCTCCTTGTACTTCTGGTATTCAAGCAGACGACGCACCAGCTCGGCACGTGGATCGTCCTCTTCCTCCGGCTCCTCCTCTTCGACCGCTTTCGGCAGCAGCAGTTTCGATTTGATGTGGATC
>PKTY01000311.1 GCA_002869725.1 Desulfuromonas sp.
AAGGCCCTTTACTTGGCAGCCACCAACCCACTGGTTGACTTCCCGGAGAGTTCCCGCTGGCGCAAGGCCCTCGCCAAGGTTGACTTTCTGGTCGTCCAGGACATCCTGGCCAGCGACCTGACCACACTGGCCAACGTTGTCCTGCCCGGCGCCGCGACGACAGAGAAACGCGGCAGCGTCACATCGCTCGACAATCGCGTCAATAACCTGCGGATCGCGGTTGATCCTCCGGGCGAAGCACGCCCCGACCTGGCCATTCTCGCCGACCTGCTTGCCCGGGTGACTGACAAGCCGGCGCCGAGTGATGCCGCCATCCGCCAGGAGATGTTCGAGTTGGGCGGCGTCTACTCCGACGTCTGCCAAATCCTCGAGCAACGCCCCTTCTGCTGGAAGGAGGCCTACGCCCCGGCCAATCAGAGCCTGACTGCTGCTCAGCCTGAGCTGAAAGCCGCTCCGGCCGCCGACCTGCAACTGCTAATCGGCAAGAGCCGCTTCCAGTTCGGTTTCTCGACCACCTTCTCCAAGGCGGTTGCAGACCTGGAAAACGAGGGCGTAATCGAAATCAGCGCCGACGATGCCGCCAAACTCGGTGTTGCCGATGGTGGCCGCATTAGCCTGACCGGCCCTGCAGGCTCGACCACTGGCTCGGTCAAAGTTTCGACACAGCAGCCGGCCGGCTTGATGTTCGCTCCGTACAACTACGCAGCACTTAACGTGCAGCAAGTTGCCGCGGCTGGCAGCAATAGCGTTGCAGTCAAGGCAGCCAAAGCCTGATCTGACTCAACATTTTAAAAACACCAACGCCCCGCTTTTGCGGGGCGTTTTTTTTGATTTTTTTTCAGTTTCTCTGAAAATTCTGGAACCTAAAAACCTCCTGATTTCTTGATTGGCCGTGCAGGGACACTCATGACGAAGCATTCTTGAGCGGAACGACATACCATAGGACTGACAGGTAATGACATAAACTGCCTGCAATTACAAAGATATGCCAAATAGCGTGATTGTAGGGTATGCGGTCGATAGCGTAGAACACGATACCACCCGTATAGAATAATCCACCTGCAAATAACCAGAAGACCCCCTTGATCGGCATCATAGTCAACAACCCTTCGAGATCAATGACAATCATCCAACCCAGGGCGATATAGAAAACCGGCGCTAAAAAGGCCAAGCGGTGAGTCATAAAAGATTTAAAGATCACTCCAGCAACAGCGAACCCCCAGACGAAGTAAAAAATCGTCCAACCATTACCTTCCCGCAAGGACACTAATGCAAAGGGGGTATAAGTGCCGGCAATCACAAGGTATATGCCAGCATGATCTAACACTCTGAAAACATAACGAGTTTTTGGGTTTCGCACGGTATGGTACAAAGAGGAAATCACATAAAACAAGCTCAATGAACTGCAAAAAACGGCTGAACTGATTATACGGTAGGGGTCGCCAGTATGTGAGGCTTCCACCAGCAACACAACGAAACCGAACAAACTCAAGATAGCAGCGACAATGTGTGTCGACCGATTCGCAAGTTCCTCTTCTTTACTGTAAGCAATTAATCGACAGGCATTCATCGTAAAATCGGTCTAGCGCAGGGTTACATATATTCTATCAAAGAGAAATGGCTCCCTGTTTCCAAGTGGCCATATTCATAATGGATTAAAGAGTTTCCTAAATATGCCGTTCAATAAGAGCCAGATTTGCATTTAAAATTAGTTACTTATGAGCAAAACGCCCGATCCGAAGGCTGATGTCCTTTATGTATTATAGACGGTGACTCATCATAACGGCTCATGTCTCCGAAACAGACTGTATGTTGACCTACCCATCCGCACCTTTCAGAATACGCACAACGAATTCACAGGAACCCTCGAACATCTCTTTGATATTGATGCCGAAAAACACCTGGGCAACTATCAAGCCGACAATAAATAATGAAAACGGGAACAAGAACTTTTTCATAACACCTCACGCTATCAATTATATGGCAACATACTCACTTTTCCAGCAATGTCCTGACAAAAGAGAAAAGACCGCCCGTTTCCAGGTGGCCATTTCCGATTGAATTAAAGACCCTCTTAAATGTCTCTGTCAATCGGAACCGGGTTGTCTCTCACAACCCGTGACCAAGAAGAAGACCTTTCCACGAATTCCCTGACCAGTTTGCAAAGAACACGACACCAAAAGAATCCCTCTCTAATTATTCTAGTTCTGGCAAATTCTCGCCCATATTTATCTTTAAGTGTAAGAATTTGAGGCGTTGTTTACAGAATCCGATAATAGCGAGCGGAAGATTTTGTAAACATGGTCATGCACAAACGCATCC
>PKTY01000078.1 GCA_002869725.1 Desulfuromonas sp.
CATTCGCAGATCAATCATCCCCCCCAAGACTTTTCTCAAAATTAATGTCCTATCTGCGTTCATCTGCGTTCATCTGCGTCCCATTCGCTTTGACTTTCCCGCCATGTGTCACGAATGGAGTTGAATACAACACCAATGATCGCCATCGTTGCCGCCGTAGCTGCGGAAACAGTCCTGTTGCGCCAATCCCTCTCGCACTGCGAGGTGCGTCGTTGCGGCACCAGAGAGCTTTTTCTCGGCTCGCTGTTCGCCCGGAAAGTCGCTCTGCTGCACAGCGGAATCGGCAAGATAAACGCCGCATCGGCTGTCACCGCCCTGCTGGAGATCATTAAGCCCGAGGTCGTGATCGTCATCGGCTGCGGTGGCGCTTATCCGAACAGCGGCCTGGCGGTCGGCGATCTGGTCCTGGCCAGCGAAGAGATCCTTGCCGACGAAGGAGTCGTCACAACCCAGGGATTTGTCGATTTCGCTACCCTCGGTTTTCCGCTATTGGAGCAGGGTGGACCGATCATGGAACAGCGCTTCTCAGCGGATCCTCAACTGCTGGCCGCAGCACAGCCCCTGTTGACCGCTGCCGCCAGCGCGGACGGTGCCAATCTGGCAGTCGGACCGATGGTTACCGTCTCGACCTGTTCGGGCACCGATCAGGCCGCCCAGACTATGGTTCAGCGAACCGGCGGCCTCTGTGAAAACATGGAGGGTGCCGCCGTAGCCCAGATCTGCCGCCTTTACGAGGTGCCCTTTCTCGAGCTGCGCGGAATCTCTAACCGGGTTGAAAACCGTGACCTTGACCGCTGGAATCTTCCGGCAGCGGCCAGAATCGCCCAGAAAGCCCTGATGGCTTTTTTGAGAGACCGCCATACCCCTCAGGAATCGGCATGACCGAGTCCCTGTCCCTCGGTTTTTCACCCTGCCCCAACGACACGTTCCTCTTTTATGCCCTGGTTCACGGCATCGTTCCATTGCCCGGCCTGCAGCAACCACCGCTGTTGACCGATGTCGAGACCCTCAACGGCCTGGTGCGCAAGGGTCGTCTGGCTATCAGCAAGATCTCCTGCCATGCCCTTGGCCACGCGCGCCGAGATTATGCCTTGTTGGCCAGCGGCGCCGCCCTCGGTCGAGGCTGCGGTCCGCTGCTGGTGGCCCGTCGCGACCTTGACCCGGCTACCCTCGCCATCGGGCGCATCGCCATCCCCGGCAGCCTGACCACGGCCAGCCTGCTGCTGCGCCTGTGGCAGCCAACCTGTCACAATTTGATCGTTCTGCCCTTTGAGCGTATCGTGCCGGCGATATGTGCCGGTCAGGTCGATGCTGGCCTGATCATTCACGAAGCCCGCTTTACCTACCCTCGACAGGAACTGATCGAGCTTGTCGATCTCGGTTGCTGGTGGCAGGAATTGACCGGCCTGCCCCTGCCCCTTGGCGCCATCGTGGCCCAGCGCCAACTGGGCAGCGCGAAAATCGCTGCTATCGAAAAAGCTATCACCGCCAGTGTTCTCTATGCCCGGGAAAACCCTGGCGAGCCTACTGCATAAATCCGCCAACACGCCCAGGAACTGGATGCCGAGGCCATCGAGCAGCACATCGCCCTTTACGTCAACGATTTCACCCTGAATCTTGGGGAGGAAGGACTGGCGGCGATCGAAGAGCTGCTCGGACGAGCAGCACAGGCGCAATTGATCCCGCCACAAGAGGGCACTTTATTAATGCGGGCAGACGGCGGCTAGCTTCGACTATTCCAAGTGTTAACGCACCTCATCCATAAAAATAAAAAAAGCGGCCCCTTGGGGACCGCTCATCCTGCCGACAAATCACTTCATCGATAACGGCTCATGCGCGAAGCAGAGCCTGCTTTATCTCCCTCCAACGCATGGCAAAAAACAGCCCGGTGGCCGCGAGAGCGCCGAGACTGTCGGCCAACATATCCTTCTGCGCATCCCAGATATCCCCCTGAGAACCGAACACGGCAATGCCGGCAGCAGGATCGGCATGCACGGCATACCACCATTCAAAGAGTTCATAACCGGCAGCCACAGTGACGATGAAAAAAATCGGGAATAACGCCAGAATAGTTTTTGAGTTGACCAGCCGCCGACTCAACAACAACTCAGCACAGGGAAAAGCATAGAAACCGACAGTGAAATGGGCGATACGATCGTAGTGATTACGCTCGAAGCCGAACAGATCGCTGACGAAGTCGAAGGGCACCCGTTCAAAAGTAAAGTGACCGCCGATGGTATGCAGAAAGACCAGGCAGGCCATCAACACATAAGCCAAATCAGAAAAGCGTTGTTTGCGGTAGATGATTACCAGCAGAGCCA
>PKTY01000195.1 GCA_002869725.1 Desulfuromonas sp.
CATGAAATCTTCCCGTTCGATGTACAGAACCTTGGAGAAAGGCACGGTGCGGGTACCCCGTTCGGGCTGCTGGGGATGAACCGGCGCCTGGAACTCTTCGACCTGACCCTCGGGATAGTTGTCGATCACCACCCGCAGGGGATGGAGAACCGCCATGGCCCGGGGCGCGTGGTGGTCCAGGTCTTCGCGAATGCAGCTTTCGAGAAAGCCGATATCGACGCAGCTGCCCTTTTTCGAGACGCCGATCCGCTCGCAGAAATTGCGAATGGAGGCCGGAGTATAGCCGCGCCGGCGCAAACCGGCCAGGGTCGGCATGCGGGGGTCATCCCAGCCGCTGACATAACTGCCCTCCACCAGCTCTAGCAGCTTGCGCTTGCTCATCACCGTGTAGTTGATGTTGAGGCGGGCAAATTCGATCTGCTGCGGATGATGGATGCCGAGCTGCTCGATGAACCAATCGTAGAGGGGCCGATGATCCTCGAATTCAAGGGTGCAGATGGAATGAGTGACCCCTTCCAGGGAATCGCTCTGACCGTGGGTGAAGTCGTACATGGGGTAGATGCACCACTTGTTGCCGGTGCGATGATGCTCGGCGTGGAGAATACGGTACAAGACTGGATCCCGTAGATTCAGGTTGGGCGAGGCCATATCGATTTTGGCCCGCAGCACCTTGGCGCCATCGGGATAGTCGCCGTTTTTCATCTTTTCAAACAGCTCCAGATTCTCAGCCACCGTGCGGTCGCGATAGGGGCTGTTTTTACCCGGTTCGGTGAGGGTGCCGCGATAGCTGCGCATCTCCTCCGCCGACAGATCGTCTACATAGGCCTTGCCGGCCTCGATGAGCTGCAGCGCCCAGGCGCAGAGCTGGTCGAAGTAATCCGAGGCATAGAATTCATTGTCGCCCCAGTCGAAACCGAGCCAGTGCAGGTTCTCCTTGATGGAGTCGATATACTCCTGCTCTTCCTTGACCGGGTTGGTGTCGTCGAAGCGCAGATGACAGCGGGCTCCACCCGGCGCGGTTACGTAGTCACGGGCCAGACCGAAATTGAGACAGATGCTCTTGGCATGGCCGATATGCAGATAACCGTTGGGTTCTGGCGGGAAACGGGTCACCACCGCGCCGTTATTCTTGCCGGCGGCCAGGTCCTTATCGATGATGGTACGAATGAAATTGCTGGGTGCCGCAGGAGCGTTGCTGTCGTTGTTATGATCCATGATCGCTGTCGTCCTGATCGTAGTGTTGAAAAACGCGGTTAAAAAAACCACAGACTGTTGAAAAACCACCTTCTGAACAGTTCAGAAGGTGGCAGATTTCAGCCGGAAAAGCAACCGTCCATTACAGGCGGAGCCCAACTCACCGTTGTTCAGCCTTCGGTCACGGCCTGCAGCAACACCACCGCATGGGCCGAGATGCCTTCGCCACGCCCTTCGAATCCAAGTTCCTCGGTGGTGGTGGCCTTGACGTTGATGCGGCTGGCGCCGACGCCGCAGGCCACAGCGATCCTATCTACCATGTCACCGATATAAGGGGCCAGTTTGGGTCGCTGAGCGATAACCGTGCTGTCGAGGTTGCCGACCGTGTAGCCCTGCTCGGCAGCCAGAGATATCACATGCCGCAGCAGCTTGAGGCTGGAAATGCCTTTGTAGGCCGGGTCGCTGTCGGGGAAATGTTTACCGATGTCACCGGCACCCAGGGCGCCGAGAATAGCATCGCAGATAGCGTGCAGCAGCACGTCGGCATCGGAATGGCCGAGCAGGCCGAGGCTGTAAGGCACCTCGACGCCGCCGAGAATCAGCTGCCGCTCGGCGACCAGCTGGTGAACATCGTAGCCGTGGCCTATGCGCATCATGGACAAACCTCCTCAGGACTGTCGAGAAAGGCCCGGGCCAACAGCAAGTCCTCGGGCGTGGTGAGCTTGATATTGCGATAGCTGCCGGTGATAACCATCACCGGCTGGCCGAGACGTTCCACCAGCGAGGCGTCGTCGGTACCGCGAAACCCGTCCTGTTGCGCCAGCTGATAAGCCTGCAGAATCTGATCATAACGAAACGCCTGGGGGGTCTGGGCCTGCCACAGACCGCTGCGGTCGGGAGTTCCCTCGATGCGGCCATCGACCACCTGCTTGATGGTGTCTTTGACCGGCACCCCAACCAGACAGGCGCCCCGTTGCTGCACCTCGGCCACAAGCTTATCGATGATCTCCGGTTGCAGCAACGGCCGTACCCCATCATGAATCAAAACAATATCGTCAGGGTCGGCGGCACAGGCCTGCAATCCATTGCGCACCGAATCCTGACGCTCGGCACCGCCCGG
>PKTY01000047.1 GCA_002869725.1 Desulfuromonas sp.
TCACTGGCTCAGTTGCCGAGCACGTCGCTTTGGTGACTGGTACTGTGGCCTTCCCGGCTGACGGTGTTGACGTGACCGGCGCAGATGGTGTGGTCACTGCCGGTGAAGCTGCGATTGCTGGCGCTGACTTCAATACATTGGATGCCGTACTGGGCGCGATTACAGCTCAGGATGGCGCGTTCACCTTCAACACCCTCAACGGTGTGACGATTGCTGCGACCGGCTCTGCTGATACCTATGCAATTGCTAACACCGACACGGGTGTAGCTATCACTGGCTATGTGAGTGCCGATGATAGTCTACAGCTTGGCGGTACAACTGCTGCCGTTGCTCTGGCCGTTGCTGCTATTGATGGCACTGAAACTTTGGTGCTTGACACTGCTGCCAACCTCGGCGCAATGGCTGTAAACATCGGCGACCAGTCTGCAGCATCTGCAGTCAACTGGGCCGTTGCATCCGACACTGGTGCTATCTATTACGATGCGGATGGTAACTGGACTGCCGGTGTTGTTGCTGTGGGTACTGTGACAGCTGACACTCTCGTGGCTGCTGACTTCACCGTAGCCTAACTACAGTGAATGATGGCGTGGCTTATTTCTAATTGAAATAAACTACGATGTGGATTGCCCCGCCTGTCGATTGATAGGCGGGGCTTTCTTTCTCAAATGTTTTATGTAAGTCGGAAAATAAATCATGGCGAATATTGTTGCTCTGACAAAAGAGTTATTTAGTGATAAGTTTTGGAAAAGAAAAGATGATTTTCTTTTTGCAAGTAAAGACAACTTTGTTTCAATTGTAGAGCTCGAAGCAGGGAAAGTATTGTTAAATCAACCCATAGGTTTCGTCAAGAATGAGGATAGATTCTTCCCTGTGGCGATCCAGGGGATACTGCCGGGGCAAAATCTTTATGTAACCGTTGACGGTAAATGGCGAATCGGTTACGTTCCTGCGTATTATAAATTTCACCCTTTCAGGTTGGGCGCATCTCAGGAAGGAACCCTTCACCTGTGTGCTGATCTTGAGAGCGGTTTGATAAATGACAATGAGGGCGAACCATTTTTTGACGAAAATGGAGAGCCCAGCGAAAATATTAAAATTATTACGAATGGATTGGCTGTTTTTCAGGAAAATTTAGCAAAGACGGTTCAAATCTGTCATGTTCTTGCTGAGTTAAATCTAATAAAAGAGTGGGACTTGTCTTACATCAACCAAGGAGAAAATGTTCTTGCGAAAGGTTTTTATTGTGTTGATGAAGATTTGTTCAATAAGTTAGACGAAGAGAATTTTTTGAAAGTACGAAACTGCGGTGGTTTGCCTCTTGTTTATGGACATTTTTTTTCAGTGGGGAATATGGAATCATTGGTTAAGATAACTAATCAATTTCTAGATGAAAGTAACAAGCCTGTGCCAGATTTTGACAAAATGTTTGGGCAAGAAGATGACATTTTGTCGTTTGATGGTTTTTAATATTTTTAAAACCGTAGAATTTAACTTATTTACAAGAAAGGGAAATGAAGGCTATGCAAGTATTCGGAGATGTGATTTCAGGCGCTACTGTAGCAAACGGAGCGCTCAGGCTTACACTTGCTCAAACAAAAGCGGAAAATGAAACTCAAGAAGTCGGGACTATTATTATCCCCATTAATCAAGCGACCAACTTTGTTAATGTTATCAACCATGTTTTGAAAGAGTATGCAACACAAGTTAAAGATCAGAAGGAAAAAGCCAAAGCTGCCGAAGAACTTCAGTGACCTCTCTTAATCATGTTTTCGTTTTAGTTTAATTACAGGAGTAAAGATGATGGCCAAAGAAAAAGATAAGAAATCGGACAACCCATTCGGTAATATTTCTAAAGGTCGTAGTGAGAAAACCATTAAAGTTGGTGAACTTGAATATAAGATAAGCGATCTTAGGGATGTTGCGAAAAGCCAATTGGCCAACTTGCAGATTCCCGACCAGGAGATTTCCAGCTTGAATCAACAACTTGCCATAGCCAGGACGGCACGCAATGCCTATGCGTCTGCTCTCGCTAATGCTCTGCCCAATCAGGAATCGAAAACCAAAGGCGTTCAGTAAATTGTTGATTGTTCATTGATGCAGACTCCCCTTTAGCCGAAAAGTTGCGCTGGAGGGGAGTTCCTGTTTGTGCAATAGTATGACAATGGATACCCATATGGTCGGCGTGGGTTTGACTTGCCTGCCGACATGATGTATCAAATCATACGGTTGTGTGAGTTCACTTTTTCGCCTGTCTTGCCTTTTCTGGCCTAAGTAAGACGGGTCATTTCATGGAGTTTACGANAAATGTTCAGGGCTATTTTGCTCCTGTTGACCCTCTTATTGATCCTTGCTGGCTGCGGGGGCGACAGCCCCAGTCACCCCAACGACTACCTCGCGGTGACCTCTTTGTCGGTGACTGCCACCAACAGTTCGCTCATTATCGGTACAAATTCTCGTTTCACGGCGACTGCTCAACTCGAAAATGGCCAACAGCGCGACGTGACAGACCATGTCGACTGGGTCAGTTCCAATCCGGATGTCGCATATTTTGGGACGACCGATGAGGCTCGCAATCTTTTGAACGCGCTTTCTTCGGGGGCTGTGACGGTAAGCATCCAATATGCAGGCCTGAACTCCGAACTCTCTGTGGTGGTGGAGAATCGGGCGGTGACCGCTGTGGAGATTTTCCCTAAGAAAGCTGTTCTCCCCTCGCAGCCGTCTGGAATCACCCTGGCCTATCGTGCGATAGCCTCTCTTTCGGATGGGAACACCCTCGATGTCACTGAGAGTGTCGATTGGTCTGTGAGCGTTACCGATACGGAGAACGATGTCGCTACGATCGGCAATTCCTCAATCGACAAGGGGCTGGCGACAGTTAGGGATGTTGGGGATGCGACCATCGCTGCGACCTTCGGAATCGTGCCGGTTGAGAGCTCTTCTCTGACCGTGGCTAATGGTGAGCTGCGTGGGTTGCGGATCGTGAGGGTCACGGGTACGGAGAGTACAGAGGAAGCCGATGTCGATTCCGGCGGCGAGGACCAGTCTGACGACTCGGTGGTCGAGATTTTCAGCAAGGCCAGATTCAAGACCGAGGCCTGGATCTCTGATGCAGTGTCGCAATCCGAAGATAGCGACTTCTGGGATGTTACGGCGCAAACCGTATGGCAGTCGACCAACCCGGAGGTTGCCGTGATTGCCCCAGCGCCCAATGAAGATGGGTCTATGGAAGTGAGCGCGCTGCAGGTCGGTAGCACCACTTTGTTTGCAGATTTTCAAAGTTTTCGCGTCGGGTTGGCTCTAACCGTTGAGGATAACGGCGAAGTTGTTCCGGTCAGCCTGAGGATCGAACCGTCGAGTGTCTCGCTGGCGCAGTTCACCCGCAGGCAGGTCCGGCTGATCGTGACCTATAATAACGGAGCTACCCGCGACCTCGCCAGTTTTCTCCCAGCAGATTCCTGGACGATCGACGACCCCGATATTGCATCGGTCGAAACCGACCGCGGGATCACCTTGGTGCATGGCCGAGCTTCTGGAAGTACGGTACTAAGCGTTCGGTTGGAGGATT
>PKTY01000411.1 GCA_002869725.1 Desulfuromonas sp.
CCGTAATCAAAGGCATAGACCCCCTTGGTCAGGGTTGGGCAGGAAATTGGCTCATAAGCAACGATCCGAACATCCTTGCCGTTTGCTTTGTCGGCGATAAATGGGAAAGCGAGTCCAGCAAAATTCGAACCGCCGCCGTGGCAACCTATGATCACATCCGGGTAATCTCCAGCTATGTCCAACTGCTCTTTGGCCTCTAGGCCGATCACCGTCTGGTGGAGACATACATGGTTCAACACGCTGCCGAGCGAATAACGGGTATCATCGTGCGTAGCGGCATCTTCGACCGCCTCACTGATAGCGAGACCGAGTGAACCGTTACAGTCAGGATCCTTTTCTAAAACGGCCCTGCCTGCGTTGGTTCTGCTCGAAGGTGACGGTAACACATCAGCGCCCCAAAGCTGCATCATGCTTTTTCGGTATGGTTTCTGAGTATAAGAGATCTTTACCATGTAGACCGTACATTCTAGACCGAACAACTGACAGGCAAGGGCGATTGACGAACCCCACTGGCCGGCTCCCGTCTCGCTTGCGATTCGCTTGGTCCCTTCGAGTTTATTGTAAAAAGCCTGGGGGACCGCAGTATTCGGCTTATGACTTCCGGCTGGAGAAACTCCTTCATACTTGTAGTAGATCTTTGCTGGAGTCCCGAGAACCTTTTCTAAACGGTGGGCACGAAACAGCGGCGAAGGCCGCCACATACTGAGTATCTCACGTACAGGGTTTGGAATATCGATCCAACGCTGAGTGGAAACCTCCTGTTCAATAACCCCCATAGGGAAAAGCGGCAGAAGGTCATCGGGTGTAACTGGTTGTAAAGTTCCGGGGTGGATGACAGGTGAAAGTGCACCTGGCATGTCGGGGATGATATTGTACCACTGCTTAGGAATACGATCCTCCGGCAGAAGGATTTTAGTCTGCATAGCTGCCTCCTTAAGGTTTAATGAAATAGGATGAAAGCGAATCCGGTAAAGGGGTTTGATTCACGGCCCAGGAATCGCTCTGCTTGGTTATGGCATAAGAACGTAGGCATGGTTTCAACCTTACCAGAGAACCACAAGAAACCAGAATTTATTCTTCTCGACGGGTGCATAAATCGTCATTAAAGCCCTCCCTGTTTGCTGTTCAGCCAATTACAAATCAGATTTATTCACTAAATTAAACTAAAAATCCCTGCTAAGCAACAACAACTGGGAAAAGGCACCTGGCAGATAAAGACCGGCTACTTGCTGCATCTTCAGACTGAAGCACAATGAATATTGGGGTCCATATGCTCACACGAGAGGCAAACCTAAGTATAATCGATTGTCACGAATCAAATTTCTATAGAATGTAGCTGAGCACATTCTTAGCCAGTCTGTGCTCAGCTACACATCTTTTTGGGTTTGATGATTTTGAAATTGGCAATAGATAAAGAACCATCATGAATCACGAGCTTCTGGGGCGGCGTGCTGTCAGTAGTGCCCATACGGCGTGAGTAATCACACCTGCCGGATTAGGAGGAAAAGGCGTTTCTGGTGTTACATGGCCGATGCTCCTTGTGGAGTGTCACGTTTTCAGGTTTCAGTTTTCTGTTGGTTGCCGAACGTCGAGGGGCTAAACTGCCAGAAAATTTACCCTAGCCAGGAGAGAATGGATGCGCATTACTCCCCAAACTGAATTACGACAACGTGTTGCCGGCTTGCAGGCCGAAATGGCCAGACATGACTTTGACGCAGTCCTCATGGTGCAAAACGCCGATCTCTTTTACTTTACGGGTTCCATTCAGCAGGGCATGCTCTATGTGCCGGCACAAGGGGAACCGCTCTACATGGTCCGTAAGGATCATAGCCGGGCGCGGATGGAGAGTGGTCTCAAGGAGGTCGTCCCCTTGCGTAGTCCCAAGGATGTCCTGGGCATTCTAGCTGAACATGGTTTGTCGATGCCGCAGCGCCTCGGCATGGAACTCGATGTTTTACCGGTTCTGACTCATCAGCGGTTGCTCAAGGCGCTAGGAGACTGTCCATACGGGGACGCAACACCGTTGATCCGTACGGTGCGTGCGGTCAAGTCGGACTACGAGATCGGCATTCTCAAAGATGCGGCGCTGATCCTGGGGCGTGTGCATCGGCGGGCTGGAGAAGTAATTCGTGAGGGGATGACCGATCTTGAGCTGGCTGCTGAACTTGAGTTCGAGGCACGCAAGGCTGGCCACCAGGGGATGATCCGGATGCGCAGCTTCAATAATGAGCTGTTTTATGCCCATGTCTTTTCCGGGCCAGACAGTGCGGTGCCGACCTACTGCGACACCCCTCTCGGCGGCATGGGGCTCAACCCTTCGTTCCCGCAGGGGACCAGCTACAAAAAGATCCGGGCCAACGAGCCGATCACTGTCGATTTCGGAGGGGCGTTCGATGGCTACATTGTCGATCAGACCCGAATGTTTTGTGTTGGCGGGCTCCCCGAGCAGTTAATCAAAGCCTACGACGACATGCGGGCGATTCAGGAGCATGCCAAGCAGATCGCAGTGCCGGGAGCGAGCTGGGGCGGGGTTTACGACTCCTGTATGGAGTTGGCGGCTGATCTTGGCTATGCCGACCACTTCATGGGGGCCAGGGGCGCTCAGGTCTCATTCATCGGCCATGGTGTCGGGGTCGAACTCGATGAGTATCCCTTCATTGCCCGCGGTTTCCACGACTATGCGCTTATGGAGAACATGGTCTTTGCCTTTGAGCCAAAAGCTGTCTATCCGGGGGTGGGGGCCGTCGGTATCGAAAACACCTTCTGGGTGGCAGCTGACGGGCTTAAACACATCACTTTCGCCGATGAAGACCTTGTTGTCATCTGACGAATAGAGAGCTCAAACACGATGAACGAAAAAAGCCGGCTTGCAAAAGCCGGCTTTTGTTGATTTAGAAGAGCCTACAAAAACGTTCAGAAGGCTTGACCCGTTGAATTTGTGGCGTGTCTTGAATCGGCGGTCAGTTCAGGTGCGGACTCCCGCAACATGAAGTCGTAGCTGTCCTTGTATTTCTTGGTGAACAAGGTCCCAAGCCACAGGGGGCTCCAGACCAGTCCGGCGGTCAGCCACTTGTTTCGGGCCGAGACATCGACTTCGTCGGTGATGACCACGAAACTGAGAGACTCAAAGCCATCTTTGGCGATAGTCACCGCATGACTGTTGCCTGGACTGAGCTGATAATCGTAACGGCAGGGCGTTACACCGATCTCCTCACCGTCAACCAGAACTCTGGCTCCCGCCGGTTCCGACAGGAACGCCGTGTGCTGGGCGCAGGCTGAGGTCATGGTGGCTATCAGTAGAAGAACAAAAAATTTACGCAGCATGCGATGGAAAGCCTTTGTCTTTTGAAGAAGGGACGAAACGACCAAAAGTGCTGCTAAGCAATAGCAAGTGTACAATCAGCAAGACCCGTGCCTGAAAAAGGTCAGGCGCTCTAGCGGTGTCAGTGGGACCTATATCTCGAGGCTCTATCGCTTCGCTGGGGTTGTGATTTCAGAAGGTTGAAGCCTTGTGTCGACCTGACGAGGCTGTGAATACCCTGTCACAGAAAGTACAAGATGGCTGTATGCAGGTTTCTCGGAGAATGGTTGTGTGGCCAATTGGCTTCTGTTTTTTGTGGTTTTTTCGCAACAGAGGTTGGCAGTCGCTGTGGGGTGTCTGTCGACATTGGCCCGTGCTCTGACAAGGTCGATAAGGATTGGTTGTACTGTGGGCAACATGATAAGATGCCGCTGATTATTGGTTAGAGTGAGAGCCGGCCTGGTGGCAAGACTGTCAGGGGCTGGCTCGACTGTTTGGGAGGTTGGCATGTCCTGGTTTGGCAAGATCATGGGTGGAGGCCTGGGGTTTGTGCTCGGCGGGCCGATCGGTGCGCTGGTTGGAGCAACTCTCGGGCATACCCTGTTCGACGACAAGGTGCGCATGGAATATGCCGAACAGGGGCGGCCCAATGGGCTTGAACAGCGTCAGGCTGTGTTCTTTACGGCGACGTTTGCCATGCTCGGCAAGATGGCCAAGGCCGACGGCCGGGTGTGTGAGAACGAGATTGAGACGGTGCACAACTTCATGCAGCACAGGCTGCGTCTCGACCCGGCAGCTCAGCAGTTTGCCATCGGTATCTTCAATCAGGCCAAAGACGATGTAACCCCGTTTGAAGACTATGCCCGACAGTTCGGCCAGATGTTTGCCCACGACCCGCAACTGCGCATGATGTTCTATGAATTGCTGTTCAGTGTGGCCATGGCCGATGGTGTCTTGCACCCGGCCGAGGATCACCTGCTACGCGCCACTCCAGCGGCGCTTGGTATGCATGGCGATGTCTACCAGACAGTCAGACGCCAGTTCGTCAACAACCTGTCTCACCACTACGCAGTCCTTGGCCTGGACGAGGGTGCCGATAAGGTCGAAGTGAAAAAGGCTTATCGGCGCCTGGTCAACGAGTATCATCCCGACAAGGTGATCGCCAAAGGGCTGCCTGAAGACTTCGTGCGGTTTGCTGAAGGCAAGTTTCGGGAAGTCAATGAAGCCTATGAGGCGATTCAGAAAAACACTGCTTGAACGCCTCTGGATAGTTTCCGCTGACGAAGGGGAGGGTGAAAGGTTTTTCATCCCCGCTCATCGAATGAGGCCGACGTCATATCAAGGATTTGCCTGAAATGTCACATGTAAAAACACCATCGAACCAGCACAATTTAACGACTGAACAGTTTATCTTCTGGACGCCGGCACCTGAGCGGACGGCCAAAGTCGGTCCGGAGCAGTGTGAAGTCCCTCTCCCCGGCCTGCCGCTGCCGATCAATCGCGGCGATTTTGAAGAGGGCTCTCCTTCGGACAGCGCCATTGGCCAGGGAGTTTATGACTATCTGCGTCAGTTTCCTGATTGCGAACACAACCAGGCCTATGCGGAGTTGCTGCGCGATGCCTTTCCGCACCTGCTGTCCGATCTGGCTGCCCACGCTGTGATGCTCGATGCCAAGGAGGTTGATCCGGCTTATGTCGTTCGCAAGTTGACCGCTCTGAAGATTTTGCGTCTGCTCGAACCGGACAACAAAGGTCTTTTGCATCAGCTCAGTCGCGGTTTTTATGAGCTGGCCCTGACCCTTACGGAACTTCCCAACTGCCGCCGCTACCTGCTAGAAGCGATGCGAGCTGCACACCAGCTCCACAAGCTCGATCAGGACGATCTTGCTGTCCTTCAGCTGTTGGCTGAAATTGACATGCTGTTCTGCGATTATCCGTCGGCGGCCCGTTACTGGGAGCGTTTGCAGCAGGTTGATGACCCGCAACTGACAAAGAGGGCTGCTCACCAGCTGAGCGTCTGTCAGACTCGCGGTATGCCGGATCGCACCCGGGTCGATGACCTCGAAGATTTTGGCCACGCCCTCCAGCTTTATGGCAGTGGCAACGACGCTCTGGCCCTTTCAATTCTGGAGCGGCTGGAAGAGGTCCCCGAGTTTATCGAGGAATTTCCTTCGGCCGAGTTTTTTTACCTGCTCGGCATGTGCCGTAAACAGCAGCAGGATCAGGCCGGTGCTTTTGCCGCCCTGCACCGTGCCCTCGAGATTGTGCCCGACTACCAGCCGGCCAGCCAGGCCCTTGACGAGCTTTGAGGCGAGGATAGCGCTATGCAAGATATCAGTATCGGCGATGTGTTATTTATCCTTCTGATTCTCGGTGTGATCCACGGCATCATGACCTGGGTCGGCAAGGCCCGTGCCGCAAAAAGACCAAAGTCAACTTCCGAGAGTACAGAGATCACTTCGGGTTCGGATCGGTAGCGTGGCGGGCATGTTCCGCCGCCGTGTGCTGTTTCACCCGTGGCATAAAGAAGTTTGCAGTCTCTTGGCGACGCTGGTTTTGACCCTCTTCTGCACCGTTCCGGTCGGCGCGGAGACGGTTTTTACCCTTTGGCCGCTCGTCGATTATCGTTCCTCCGAAAATTTCACAAGTCTCCATCTGCTCGGCCCCTTGGGCAAGTACCAGCGGCAAGGGGAGCTAACCGAACTGGCTTTGCGTCCGTTGTTGTTCCACACGATCAGCTCTCCCGGACGCTCCCAGACAGACATCGTCTATCCCTTTGCAACCCTGAAGCAGGATCAGGACGAAACCAGACTTGAGGTCCTGCAGCTTTTTTCATTGAGGAGTGAACAGAGTTCCGATTCGGGTAGTGTCAGGCGCTCTTTCACCCTGTTCCCGCTGCTGTTTCATGGTCACCATGCCGAGTTCGGCAGTTACACAGCACTCTTTCCGTTAGGCGGGACTCTCTACGACCGTTTCGGGCGTGATCGCATCGATTTCTGGTTGTTCCCGCTTTACGCCCGATCCGAAAATGATGGCCGTCGGGTCGACAACCTGTTATGGCCG
This sequence comes from Desulfuromonas sp., assembly GCA_002869725.1. Lineage (GTDB taxonomy): Bacteria > Desulfobacterota > Desulfuromonadia > Desulfuromonadales > BM103 > BM103. The sequence goes on from PKTY01000411.1 coordinate 6,365, forward strand.
CTGTTTTCACGGACCAGCGGTGCAGGCTATTCCGGTTATGCGTTCTGGCCATTTTACGGCTGGAGCGAGCAGGGGGGACAGCTTAGACGGAGGTTTTTTCTCTGGCCCCTCGGGTTTTCTGAAACGCGAGGACACCCGGATCAGCCCGACTCTCGGGAGTCGGCGTTTCTCCCTTTCTACTACGTTCGCGAGTCTGCCGGAGAGTCTTACCGTGGCCTGCTCTGGCCTTTTTTAACTTACCACCACGACCGGCTTCGCCGCTTCAAGGAATGGAATTTTCCCTGGCCCCTGGTGCGAATGACCCGCGGCGAGCATCGTCACGGCCTGCGTCTTTTACCCTTCTATGCTGACGAGACTCTAAATGAGGTGCGTAAGAGGTGGTATCTTTGGCCCCTGTTCAAAAATGAACAGTTGCAGGACGATTTTTTTGATCGCCGTGAATTCCGCCTGGCTTATTTTCTGTACCGGAATCTTGACGAACGTCACTTGGAAACCGGGGCCGAACTGCGCCGTATTCATTGCTGGCCCTTGCTTGGTTATCGACGGTCCAAGGGAGTCAGTCACCTCTATTTGTTCTCCCTGCTTGAACCGTTTCTGCCAGACAACGAAAGGCTAGAGCGGTCATGGTCTCCCCTCTGGCGTTTTTTTCAGATAAAATGGGACAGCCGGGGGAACCGGATCGGAAGCCTTTTCTGGAATCTGTTGTGGTGGGAAAGACGGCAAGGCGGCCTGGCTTTCGAGTTTTTCCCTTTGGTCGATTATCGCAAGACGGTTGCGAAGGGTGTGGATCTCTCTCTGTTCAAGGGGCTTTTGCGCTATCGCCGGGAACTTAACGATCGTGAACTTGAGCTGCTCTATCTCCCCTGGCCGATCTCCTGGTCGTCGAAATAGGGTTGAGGGGAGTCAGGTGTGGCACTGATCAATCAACTTACCGATAGACTGCTCGCCGTTGCCCAGGGGACGGGGGAACTGCTCGCCATGTTTCTGGAGACACTCTGCCATTTCCGGGAAGCCCCGCGCAACCTGCCGAGTATTCTGCGCCAGGTTCAGCTGATCGGCATCGGTACCCTGCCGATCGGTATACTGATGGCGGTGTTTGTTGGTATGGTGCTGGCCCTGCAGACCGGTGCCGAACTGGCCAACTACGGATCCCAGGAAGCCTTGGGCGCCATTGTCGGCCTGTCGATGGTCAAGGAGCTTGGACCGGTAATGACCAGCCTGCTGGTCGCCGGTCGAATCGGCTCCGCGATCGCCGCCGAGGTCGGTGCCATGCAAGTCTATGAGGAGATCGATGCGCTCAAAACCATGGAGATCAACCCGGTGCGCTACCTGGCCATGCCGCGTCTTCTGGCCTGCCTGTTCGCCGTTCCGGCGCTGGTGATTTTCGCCAACCTGGTGGGGATTGTCGGCGGTGGGCTGGTCGCTGAATACAATCCGCGAATCGCAGTCCCGTTCAGTGCTTATTTTGACAACATGGTGGGCGCGCTCGGTTATCGTGAAGTCTTGCAGGGATTGCTCAAGGCGATGGTCTTTGGAGGGATCATTGCTCAGGTTGGCTGCTATGTCGGCTTCAAGACCCGAGGGGGCGCCCGGGGGATTGGCGAAGCGACCACCCGTTCGGTGGTGATTTCGTTCCTGCTGATTATGGTCGCTAACTATTTTCTGAGCCGCTTCATGATGTAACCGGAGCGAGCGGGGCCATTTCAGCCTGTCTCGCTGGCTGGACAAGGCGATTGGAAATGTGATGTTTAATGGTATTTTCGCCAGGTTGCTGAACAATGCCGCGTCGAACCTTACTGAGCATCGAGGATGGCGGGGTGACGACCGGCAGCAGGCGGGAGTTTCCGTCGAGATTGTCGGGCTTGATAAATCGTTCAACGGTGTTCCTGTCCTGAAAAACATCAACCTCAGGGTTGAAGCGGGGGAGACTTTTTCGATCATCGGACCGTCCGGAACCGGCAAAAGCCTGCTTCTTAAGCACATCGTCAAACTGCAGACACCAGATCGCGGGCGGATTCTCATCGCCGGGGATGATATCCACGCCGGGCAGACTGCCTCGCCAAGACCTGCCTGGCGCTACAGTATGGTTTTTCAGTCTTCGGCGTTGTTCAACTCGTTATCGGTCGGCGAGAATGTTGGCTTGTGGTTGCGTGAGAACCGGGTCTGCAAGGAGTCCGAGATCAGGGAGATCATCAGTGAAAAATTGCAGATGGTCGGGCTGCAGGGGCGCGAACAGATGCCGATTGCGGAACTCTCCGGCGGCATGAAAAAAAGGGTTGCCATCGCCCGGTCGCTGGCCATGAATCCCGATCTGATTCTCTATGACGAACCGACGGCCGAGCTCGATCCGGTGACCGCTGACGATCTGGCCGACCTGATCCAGTCGCTCAAGGCTTCCGTGCGGCTGACCTCGGTGATCGTCAGCCACGACCTCAATTTTGCACTTTACCTCTCCGACCGGGTGGCCATGATGCATGATGGCGAGATCATTGAAATCGGTACGCCCGATCAAATCAAGAACAGTACCAACCCTTTGGTCCGCAGATTTATCTACACCACAACCAAAGGGATCAGCAAGGGGGAAGAACATGGCAATCAGCAGTGAGCAGAAGGTTGGGCTTTTTTTCCTCGCGGCAATTGTGCTGCTTGGCCTGACCATCGAGTTTGTCGAAGATTGGCGCCCTTTTGAAGAACGCTATGCTTATCATTCCTATTTCCAGTCGGCTGTAGGACTCAAGGTCAGCGACCCAGTGCGGATGGCCGGTGTCGAGGTGGGAAAAGTCGAAAAGATTGGCATCGAAGATCAGAGAGTGCGGGTCGATTTTTATATCAATCAGACGGGTCAGTTGCATGTCGACAGCATTGCGCGCATCCGCCAGACCAACCTGCTCGGCGGCAGCTTTCTCGGACTCGATTTCGGATCTGTTGAGGGCCCCTTGCTGGCTCCCGGCAGTGAGGTCAGCAATGCCGAGACGAGCAATATTGATGAGCTGATCACCAGTTTCGATCGTAACCAACAGCGGGTACTCGGTTCCCTGGGCGAGATGGTCGATGATGCCCAGGATCCCCTGGTCGATTCCATCAGCCGGCTGGAGCGGGTGATGGTTCGCATCGAATCAGGTGAGGGAACCCTTGGCCAGTTGGTCAATAATCCGGATCTCTATCAAAAGGTGACCAGTGTCGTCTCACGCCTAGACCAGTTGCTGCAGGAGATCAATGACGGCCAGGGGAGCTTGGGGAGGCTGCTGCGCGATCCCTCCCTGTACGACAACCTCGATCAGACCGTTGGCGACATCGCCGAACTGACCGCTCAAGTCAGACAAGGGGAAGGGAGCCTCGGTCGCCTTCTCAATGACGAGCGCATGTATGTCGAAGCGGAACAGACTTTGAGCGCTCTGCGCGAGGTTGTCGCACGGATCAATCGGGGGGAGGGGTCTCTGGGTAAACTGTATCGTAACGAACTGCTTTACGACAACCTGACCGAAGCGGCAGCCCACATCAACCAGATTGCTGAGAAGATCAATGCCGGGCAGGGGACCCTGGGCAAGCTGGTCAACGAACAAGATGTCTACCTTGACGCCAAGGCAACCTTGCACAAGGTAGAAAAGGCCGTTGACGGGCTTCGCGATACGGGACCTCTTTCGGCTTTGGGGGTTGTGGTCGGCACCCTGTTTTGAGAAGATGGCCGTGGCGAGGGCGATCGATGCTGTTTGCCGGTATTTTCACGATTTTTGCATGAAATGACTGACTTCCTGTTTTGACAGGCTTTTGCGGTCATTTGACGTTCCATGTAAGTTTTAATCCTTTTCCGGGGGCACAGGGGGGACTTGGGGTGAAGTTGCGGGGCGCTGGCGGCTTGTTAATCATTTTCTCTGTGCTGTTCTGCCTTGCGGAGCCGAGCGCAGGGGCAGACCAGTGCCTGATCTCGGTGATCAAACCGGGGAATCGCCCTCACCTTGAGCTTCTTCATCAGAAATTTTCCGGCCAGCTGCTTGCTACCGTCCCCTGCCGAATCTACCTGCAATCTCCCAATGCCGATGAAATGTCTTTGCGTAACAGCGTCCGCAAGGCTGTTGCCGTCGGCTCCAATTTGATTGTCACTTACGGCACTGGCGCCACTCTGGCAGCAAAATACGAATCGGATCCTGTCCCGCTGCTGTTTGCAGATGTCTATGACCCGGTCTCCCTCGACCTGGTCTCTGCCAAAGGGTTTCCCCTCCAAGGCTCCAGTGGTATCCGTGGCGACGCACCCGTTCAGACCCTGCTCAAGGCCTTTCTGGAGACGACTGGCAACAAACAGTTGGCAATCCTGTATGATTCCGACGATCAGGCCAGCACTCTTCAGGCAAACTCTCTAAAGGAGATTGCCAAGCGCAAGGGGTTCTCGGTCTTCTTGCTGCCGGCTCCGCCTGAACGGCAGATGCAGGCCGTTTTTAAGGAGTTGCAGCCAGATGTCGGCGGGGTATTGCTGGTTCAGGGGGGGAGGGTGTCGATCGACAGTGACAGTATTTATGCCTTGGCTCGAGAGAAGGGGATTCCTTTGATTTCGCAGGGGTATGGATCTGCCGATCAGGGTTGCCTGATCAGCTTGGAGACCGATCCTCTTGAGCAGGGCGAAGCTTTGGCCGCCATGGCCACGGAAGTGATCAACGGTGGGGATCCTCGTCAGATTCGTCTGGTTTTGCCAAAGAAGGTCTCCTTGATTGTCAACCTGAGCGTGGCCGAGCAGTTGGGACTGAAGGTGCCGTTCGATGTTTTGTCGATGGTGACCAGGGTGGTCCATTAGACGCTCAACGCGGATCATTCAGAGACCGTTCGACACAGAAATTGCCATTGACAATTCTTGAGCGGTACTGATTAAATGCGCGGTCAGCTTTTGTTGAACGTCCTGACTCAACTCACTGGAGAAACGACCGATGAATCCACTTGCCAAAGAACTGAACGACCTGATCGCCCAGAGTAATCCCCATGTCCTTGACATGCTCTCTGACCTCGGTAAAAACCTGTTCTTCCCGAAAGGGATTCTGACCCAATCGGCCGAGGCCAAGGATAAGGCCCATAAATTCAATGCCACAATCGGTATCGCTACCGAAAATGGTGGTCCGATGTATTTGGAGTGTATCCAGCGAAAGCTCTCGGCATTTGATCCCAAGGATATCTTCCCCTATGCTCCGCCGGCCGGCAAGCCGGAGCTTCGCAAGCTCTGGGTTGACAAGATGCTGCGTGAGAATCCGAGCTTGCAGGGAAAGCAGTTCTCCAATCCGGTTGTGACTTCGGCTCTGACCCATGGCCTGTCGATTGTCGGTGACCTGTTTGTCGGTGCCGGTGATCATGTGGTTCTTCCAGACATGCTCTGGGGGAACTATAACCTGACCTTTGGCACCTGCAACGGCGGGGTCATCAAGAAGCACCCGACTTTCACGGTGGCAGGCGGCTACAATGTGCCGGCCTTCAAGTCTGTTCTGCAGAACACCGCTGAGGAAAAAGGTAAAGCGGTTGTCCTGCTCAACTTTCCGAACAACCCGAGCGGCTACACACCGACTGTCGCTGAGGGAGATGCCATTGTTGCGACCATACTGGAAGTAGCCGAAGCCGGCTGTAACGTGGTGGTGGTGACCGATGACGCCTACTTTGGGCTTTTCTACGAAGATTCCATGAAAGAGTCACTGTTCGGCAAGTTGGCCAATCTTCACCCGCGCGTACTGGCGGTCAAGCTCGATGGCGCCACCAAGGAAGAGTATGTCTGGGGCTTCCGTACCGGCTTTATCACCTTTGCGGCAACCTCAAGCGAGCCACAGCCCAAACTGCTCGAAGCTCTCGAGAAGAAGACCATGGGGGTCATTCGCGCCAAGATCTCCAACTGTCCGCATCCGAGTCAGACCTTCGTCATTGAGGCCCTTCAGTCTCAAGACTTTTTGCCGCAGAAGGAAGAGAAATATCAGGTGATGAAGGGGCGGGCACTGAAGGTCAAGCATGTTCTCGACAGCGGCAACTACCAGGACGCATTCGATTACTACCCCTTCAACTCCGGCTACTTCATGTGCCTCAAGCTGAAGACGGTTGACGCCGAGCAACTGCGGATTCACCTGCTCGACAAGTATGGAGTGGGCGCCATTTCGATCGGCAGTACCGATTTGCGCATCGCTTTTTCGTGTATCGCCGAGGAAGATATTCAGGAACTGTTCGACCTGGTTTACCAGGCCGTTAAGGATCTTGCCTGAAGCGCCTGAACTGTTACTGACTGCGGGTTCGTGATCTGCGAACCCGCATCTCTTTCAGGAGTCTGCATGCCCGGAGTTCCACATCAGATTGCTCCAGCCCTGCAGACCATTCAACCGCTGGCCAGCCTGTGCAGTATGCTGCCGTCGAACGACTACTTTCTGGTCGGCGGTTGCTTGCGCGATGCGCTGCTTGGCCTTCCCATCCATGACCTCGATATAGTTGCCTGCTGCGATCCGACTGAACTGGCTCAGCAATTTGCCGACCGGCATGGTGCCCCCTGGTTCTGGCTCGATCGGGACCGCAGGCTGAGCAGAGTTCTGGTTGAGCATGACAATTCCTGCCTGAGTTTTGATTTTGCCCCTCTGCGCGCTGCAGAACTTATCGCCGATTTGGCCGCCCGTGACTTCACGATCAACAGCATGGCTTTGGGGCTGCATTCGTCTTTGGCCAATGATGAGCTGATCGATCCCCATGATGGGCTGTCTGACCTGCACCACTCCTGCCTGCGTATGTGCGGGCCCAGGTCATTTGTGGCCGACCCATTACGGATTCTCAAAGGGATTCGTCACGCTGTCGCCCTGGGTTTCGTTCTGGAGGAGGAAACCAGCCAAGCCATGATTCACAATGGCTGGCGCCTTAAGCATGTGGCCGTGGAGAGGTTGCGTAAAGAGATCTGGACCACCCTTGCCCACCATGCTGCCGAAAATGGATTGCAGATTCTCGCGGCAACCGGGGTCGGGGCCATTTTCTGGGGAGAGGGGTTCGATGACAGGCTGGAGAGGCTGGTGTCAAGGCTCAGACAGTGTCGGCAGTCCTGGTGTCAGCTGGTTCAGGATCACTCTGTGGTTGCCGGGTGGTTGGTCGAAGATGTCGAACCCGATCTGCCACGTGAAGTGATGCTGATCTGGACGGAACTGCTGTCGGTCATCGATCCGACTCTGCCAGCCTCTTTAGCTGAAGACTGGCGGTTCAGTCGCCGAGCCCGCGCGCGGATCAAGGGTGTATCAAGCCTCAGTCGAGAGTTGGTCGCTGAACTTTGCAGACTCCCCCGACGGCCACGTCTGCTTACCCTCTGGGCTCGCAAGCATGGTCTCGATCCCGGCGATCTTCTGCTGACGGCTGTGACGCGCTGTAACGATGAGCAGTTGGGAGACTTGATGTCCTGGATCCCTCTGGCTGGGGAGGCGCAGCAACTCAGTCCGGTGGACCTGGTCGATGGCGCGTGGCTCAATGCCAAACTGGGGATTCCATTTGGTCCAGAGGTTGGCGAAGTCATGGAATTGGTTCGCGAGCAGGAGTTTCTTGGGAAGGTGATTGATCGTCAGAGTGCCGAGGATTTTCTGCTGAGCCACTGGCTGGGGATTGCCGAAAAGTGATTGACAATCTGAAACCTCAACTCCTATAATCGCGCCCACATTGCGGGAATAACTCAGTGGTAGAGTGTCAGCTTCCCAAGCTGAAGGTCGCGGGTTCGAATCCCGTTTCCCGCTCC